>CANQMY010000026.1 GCA_947625075.1 uncultured Clostridia bacterium | reverse complement strand
GGTAACGGGAATCGAACCCGTATAACCAGCTTGGAAGGCTGGAATTCTACCATTGAACTACACCTGCATTTTTCAGTGACATTATATATTTTACACTATGATTATATATTTGTCAATAATTTTTATTGAAATTTTTTTTAATAAATAATATAATCTTTTTATAAAATTTTAATTTATAAGTATATATTTTTATATAAGGAGTTTTATGAAAAAATTAACCATAGATTATAACGATGATGGAAAAAAATTAAGTACATATTTAACAAATAAATTTCCGGATTTAAATATAAATGCAATTTATAAAGCTTTACGCAAAAAAGATATAAAATTAAATGGAAAAAGAATTACTAATAATGAAATATTACATTATAATGATATTCTTGAAGTTTATATTAATGATGAAATTTTAAGTGGATTGTATAAAAACAATAATAATATACCTATTATATATGAAGATGAAAATATTGTCCTATTTAATAAACCAGCTAATCTTGAAGTTATTGGTCAAAATTCTTTAACTTCTATAATGAAAGAAAAATACACCTATTTAGAACCTTGCCATAGAATTGATAGAAATACTATTGGATTAGTATTGTTTGCCAAAAATGAAGATAGCTTAAATATTCTTTTAGATAAGTTTAAAAAATATGAAATAGAAAAACATTATATTGCTTGTTGTTATGGAATTGCAAAACAAACTTGTGATTTAACCGCTTATCTATTTAAAGATAGCAAAAAATCAATCGTATATATTTCAGATGAACCTAAAAAATATTATTCACAGATTAAAACTTCATATAAATTAATTGATTATAATAAACAAAAAAAATTGTCTTTGTTAGATGTTACTCTTCATACTGGTAAAACACATCAAATAAGAGCTCACCTATCTCATGTTTCTCTTCCTATAATTGGAGATGGAAAATATGGATCTTATGAATTAAATAAAAGATTTAAAACAAATTCTCAGCTTCTTTGTAGTTATAGTATTTTATTTAATTTTAAAACTGATTCCAGTATTTTAAATTATTTAAAGAATAAAAAAATCTCTTTAAAAAATATTCCTTTTACTGAATATTTACAATAGTCAAAATATAAAAAAGTTTATAGATTTACCTTTAACTAAAAATCTAAATATTTATTTTAAAGGATTATTATGACTAGTTTTTTATTAAAATTAATTGCTTTAATTACTATGTTTTTTGATCACTTTGGCGATTTAATAATAGGTCACCTATCAATATTTAATGTTATTGGTAGAATTGCATTTCCTATTTTTGCTTTTCAATTAGTAATTGGATATTTAAATACTAAAAACATAAAAAAATACATTATTAGACTTACAATATTTGCTTTAATTTCTCAAATTCCTTTTAGCATCATGATGAATAGAGTTAATAATTATGTATTTACTTTAAATATTTTCTTTACACTTATACTAGGGTTATTTACATTAATATCTTATAACAAAATAAAAAATAAACTATTAAAAGTTTTAGCTATCATTTTATTAATTTATATTGGGAATTTAATAAATGTTGATTATGGTTCATTTGGTGTATTTTTAATATTTTATATTTATTTATTTTATCCTAAATTTAATAATATCAAATTTTTACAAGATGAGACATTTTTTAAATATTTTATTTTTATTTTTGGATATTTACTACTTTGTATACTTAAATATTCATCTTACTTTGGTATATTTTCAAATGCATGGGTATATTCAATAATTTTATTTGCATTTTTCCCAATTATATTGATGATTTTATATAACGGAAAAAAAGGAAAATCTTTTAAATATTTTTTCTACGCCTTTTATCCATTACATTTAATTATTTTATGTTTCATTAATATGCTCATTAACTAATTTAAAACTAGAAATTCATTGCAAAATTAAATGAATTTCTAGTTTTATTTAATTAATCTTTAATGCATTATTTATTGCCTTTGCTATTATTTCTTTCATGTTATCTACTAAATCGTCTATCTCTTTTGGCATTACTGCTAAATTATATTTACATGGTTCTAAAACAGTTTTTATTAACTTATATTTATCTTCATAAGATGAATCTTTTAAAAAGTCAAATTTATCAAATTTATCTATTAATATATCAAAACTATTTGCTACAATTGTAGCAGCTTCTACAACTGTAGGCACTCCAATCGATATAACTTTTACTCCCATTGTTTCTTTGCTAATTTCTTTTCTTTTGTTTTCAACTCCTGACCCTGGAATTATTCCTGTATCACAAATTTGTATAGTTTTTAACAATCTTGATATATTATTTGAAGCTAAAGCATCAATTACAATTATTGTTCCAACATCAATTTTTTCTACAACTCCTTTTATTATTTCCTGTGTCTCTATTCCTGTTGTACCTAATACTCCTGGAGCTATTGCACTTACTTCTCTAGTTTGTTTTGAAAGTAATTCCGGTTTATATTTTAAAATATGTCTGGTTATTTCCAAATCTTTAATAACTTTTGGTCCTAAAGAATCAGCTGTTGTATCTTCGTTTCCTAAACCAACAACTAAAACTGGTTCGTTATTATTTAATAATGGTCTTATCTCATTTGTAACTATATTAAGTGCTTCATTAATTTCATTTTGATTTATTATTTCAATATCTTTAATATTAATTGTTGTATAAGTTCCAACTTTTTTATCTAATTTTTTACTTCCATTTTCATTTAAAACTTTAACTCTTGTTATTTCTAAATTTGAAGATATCTGTTCATTTTCAGTTTCAATTCCATCTAAATCTTTTTTTTGATAATTTTCCTTACAAATTTGTGCTCTTTCATCTGCTAAATCAGTTCTAAAATCAAACATAAAAGCCTCCTTTTTTTTACTTAAGCATATCTTATATTATTATGTAAAAAAAGTTAGCTTTTATTCTTTATAAATAATTATATTCTTTTTAAAATTAAAAAATAAGTGCACCTCCATAATCTATTATGTCTAAGTTTTTAAAATCTATAAGTTCCAAATTATTTTTCTTTAAATTTTCTTTAATTATTTTTTGATTTTCTACACATAGCTTATTAAAATCTCCAAATACTATAAATTTATTATCAAATGTAAGAGTTGCTCCTCCAATAAATCCATTCATTTTACTTATATTTTTATTTTTGTCTAAAAGAAATATCTTATCTTCTTTAATTAAATTTACATCAATATTTTTTTCTTTTAACTTTTTATAGATTCCAATATCAGATGTAATACAAGAATTACTACCCGTTATGGATATAGAACATTTTGTATAACCTTGATTGACTACTATTACTTCTTTATTTTTATATGATTCATCTTCGTTCATACCATCATAATTATTCCATAATTCTAGTATTTTTTTATCAACATATTTATTTATAATCATATAATTTTCTAATTGACATACATTATATAGCACATCATTAGGATATGTATTTCTTACTTCTAAATATCCATCTATAAATGATTTATCTTTAAATATTGCGTTAGGACTACATATTACTTTTCTATTTATTTTACAGAAAAAAATATCACTATGCCCAGAAATTTCTTCATATACATCATTTGATAATTCTAACTTTTTAACTTTAAAGTGTTTACTTAAAAAATCAAATTCTTCTTTTCTTATTCTGCTATCAATTAAAAGATTTTTCATATTTTGATTTTTCTCCTATAATCATTTTTACTTTTTATTATAATCATCTAAAAAATGATGCGTTTCTTTACCTTTTCGATAAGATATAATTGTATCAAGATTAACATTTTGGACACTTCTAAAAATATTTATATCTATATTAGAATATACTTTTCTTAATTTTTTTATAAGCTTTTTTATTTCTTCCCTTTTTGATGCATTTTCTTCATCATTTATTGAATAATTTTCTGTAATTTTACAAGCACATTGAATAAATTGTAAGTTATTTTTTTCTTTCCAATCTATAATATCCTCTTCTTTTACTAAATAAAGAGGTCTAATAAGCTCCATACCTGGATGAGATGTGCTTTTCACTTTTGGCATCATAGTTTGTACCTGTGCTCCATATAACATTCCCATAAGTATTGTTTCTATTACATCATCAAAATGATGCCCTAAAGCAATTTTATTGCATCCAAGCTCTTTTGCTTTTTCATATAAATAACCTCTTCTCATTCTTGCACAAATATAACAAGGATGATCAACAATTGTTTCTACTCTATTAAAAATATCTGTTTCAAACATTATAATAGGTATATTTAAAAGTTTAGCATTGCTAATAATTTTTTGTTTATTTTCTTCATTATATCCTGGATTCATGCATAAAAAAACTAAATCAAAATTTATTTTATTATGTCTTTTAAGTTCTTGAAAACATTTAGCCATAAGCATTGAGTCTTTTCCGCCCGACATGCAAACTGCTATTTTATCGCCTTCTTGAATCATATCATACTCTTGAATTCCCTTAACAAAATTATGCCATATTTTCTTTCTAAAATTTTTAATAATACTTTTTTCTATTTCTTCATATTTCTCCAATAAAATCTTCTCCTTATTTTACTACTGTATTATTCTTTATTCATTGGAATTATATGTTTCTAAAAAATTTGCACTAGCATATGTTGAATTACTGTCATTATTAATATTATTCATATTAACTTCTGTCGTTGTATTATTTTTTATATCGTACATCATAATAGTACCTTCATTTTCTTCACTTAAATTTTCATTTTTATCTTTGTTAACATATACTATTTCATAACCTTTACATTCATCTATCAAATAATTTAAAAACTTATTAACTTTTTCTTCTCCAATATAAAATGTTTTTTGACTTTCAAAAATATTTGTAGAAAGATATCCATCTATTGATAAATTAATTGAATATCTATCATATTTACTAAATGGATTATTTATCGGTATACTTGCAACACTTTGATGATATTTAGAATTATCATCTATAAATTTTGATGTATCATCACTAAATAACATTTCCCATATAATATTTGAATCTACTTTTTCAAATTCAATTTCTTTCTCTACTTTTTCATCTTTTATTTGATTATAATTAACTGTTGTTTTAAATATTGTATTTTTTAAATTTAAATCTCTTATAAATTGTCCTAAAGTTTCTGGAGTATAATTACTATTTATATAAATATAATAATTACTATTGTTTTCAAATTGTATAGCTAAAGTACACTTTGCAGAAACATCTTTTAATTTAAAAACTTTTGCATTTATACTATGTTCTTCTAAAGTATAATTATCTTTTCCATTTAAAATCACTTCAGATAAAAACTGTTCTATTTTATATTCTTCAACTTCTGTGTCAGTATTGTAATAATCTATATTATTATATTTACATTTTGAAAATTTTTGAGTGATTGATAATTCATCCCAATGTTTCATAACAGCACTTGAATAGTCTATATCATCTAAATCAAAATAAACCTCTTTAATTTCCCACTTTTTATCTATAGAGCTTTTTTCTTCAAATTTTATTTTATAAATTAAAATTACTCCAATCACAATAGCAATTATTACACATATAAGACTTATAATAATTTTTCTTTTATTTTTCATAATTTTTTCCTTTATATTTATGAACAATATCTACAAAGTACAGATTCTAACCCAATATCTAAGTCAATATTGCCATTTTTAGATTTTTCATCTAATTCAATAAATTCTTCTAATATATTTCTTAATTCTGAAGCATTAAAAAATTTTGCTTGATTTTTATATTTAGTTACCAAAAATAATTGATTAGCTTTTAAATTTAATGCTTGTGCAATATTAGATTCATCTGAAATCTTAACTATAAATAATTTCTTAAAATGATTATATAACATTACTAATATTTTTTGCACTGGTTCTCTTGAATATATTAAATTATGAAGTACATTAATTGCTTCCTTAATATTTTTTTTACCAAGATTATCTGTAAGATCAAATATAATACTTTCTGATTTCTTTACAGTTAAACAATCAATATCTTCTTTAGTTATCTCTCCACCTTTTCCTTCATACTCTATAAGTTTTCTTAATTCATTTATTATATCTTCCATATTTGTTCCAATACACTCAATTAAATATTGTGAAATATTTTCTTTAATATTTACTTGATAAGCATTTGATATTGATTTTATTTGTGATATAATTTCTCTTGGTGTTTTTTCATTACATTCTTTAATAGTTCCTTTATTTTGTATAATTTTATATAAAGCTGTTGTTTTATCTATTTCTTCTTCTAATATAACTAATTCCACACCTTCAATAGTATTTGTTTCTATATATTCAGCTAATTTTTCTCCTATAACATTTTTCTTTTTTACAATATTAGAGTTCCTTACAACAATTAATTTTGTTTCATATCCAAAAGATGGAGTTTCAATATTTGAAATAATATTTTGACAATCATTTTCATCTATTTGAATATAATTAATACCAAGTTTCAATTCTGAAAATTTTTTCTTTATTTTTTTTAAATAGTCATTTTTTATATAATTATCTTTTCCATATAATAAATAAATCAAATTTGTAGCTCCTTATAGCTTAATTAATTATCTAACAATATTCTAAAAATTTCTGCAACGCTCCAAGCTTGTGCAAAAGCTCCTTTTCCGATTTTTAGGATTAATAGCATCATATACTTCACAAATGCTACCGAATTGTATTACCATTTATTATTTCATTCGTAAAAGTTAGTGCTGTATTTAATTTCAATTCATCTAAAATTTTATTAAGATCTTTTTTTACTTCTATATCATTTTGTGCTTTTATTAAATTTTTAAGTGCATTATAATAAATACCTAATAAATATGGCCAAGTAGTTCCTTGATGATATACTAAATCTCTCTCATAAGAGTTTCCTTCATATTTTGGTGAAAAACCTTCTTCATCTTTTGCTAATGTCATTAATCCATAATTATTCAATAATTTTTTTGTAACTGTAATAAACATTTCTTTTGCTTCAAATTTATCACAATCTAATACAGGATATGATAATGATAAAGCAAATAATTGATTTGGTCTAATTTTATTATCTCCAATTACATCAAATAAGCAAAGTTTATCATTATTATAAAACTCTTTTTCAAAAGATTTTTTACATTTTTTTGCCAAATAATTGTATCCTAATTGTGACATTTTTTTATTTAAATGCTTGTCAATATCTTGCATAACTCTTAATGCATTATACCATAATGCATTTATTTCTACAGCTTTTCCATTTCTAGGTGTTATAGCTTTTCCATCAATTTTTACATCCATCCAAGTATTTTGTGTTTCTGGTGTTCCAGCAACAATTAAATAATCTATATCATCTAAATAAATATTATTTTCATCTATATTTATTCCATCAATGTAATTATTTATAATATCTTTCATTTTACTATATAAATTTTCTTGTACAAACTCATAGTTATTTGTATATTTCAAAAATTTACTAACTGCTTCAAAAAATAATAAAGAACTATCAACACTATTATATAGCGGTTCTCCTGTATATTCAGAAAATCCATTTGGAATAAGACCATCTTTAATTTTACTTATAGATGATAATAAAATCTCTTCTGCTAATTTATATTTTTTTGAAATTAAAAGCAATCCTTCAAATGAAATTAATGTATCTCTACACCAATCATTAAACCATGGATATCCTGCAATAATTGTGTGGAGATTATCAGATTGTTTATATACTATAAAATTATCAGATGCAATAATATACTTTTTAATTAATTCTTTATAAGTTTCCTTATTACCAATTTTTTTAGGCATATTATCAATCAATTTAGAATTTTTAATCTGCTCCTTAATTCTTTTCATTTCAGAATTAAGAATTTCTGTTCCTTTTAATTTTGTTATATCATCTATAGATATCCCATTTTGGTCATTTGTTGCACATATAAATACAATTTCTTTATCTTCATTTGGATTAATTTCTATCTTAAATGTTCCTGGTATAACATGATTTTCAGTATACTCAAATCCTCTTTCTTTTTCTACATCATATTCCATTTGATAAAACATATCATCTTGATGAAGTATATATTTAGCACCGCTAACTCCCATATTTAAAATTTGGTTATTACCAAAATCAACTTGTACTTTTTCTTGATTTTCAAAAACTTGTTGTGAATAATCAATTTTTGAAGCAGTAGTTAATGAATGAAAATCCCTATAGTTTATTACTGGTGTTAAATTCAATGTTGTTTTTGCTTTTTGATTTACTATTCTATAAATAACTGCTACTGCATTCTTTCCATATATCATACAAATTGATTTTTCAATTATTACTTTTGAAACTTTATATGTATATATTGGTATAAAATCTTTTTCAAAATTAATTAACTTTTTATATCCTTCTGTTATTTCACTGTTTGCTTTATTAGTATATAATATTGTTTTCTTTCCATTTATTTCAATACTTTCATCTAATTTAGAAAGTAATAATTTTCTATTATATGGAGGATTCATTGCTGCAACCAATAATCCATGATATTTTCTAGTATTCATACCACCAAAATCAGTTGAAGAACTATATCCACCTATTCCATTAGTAATTATCCACTCTCTCATTTGTTTCTCCTATTATATTTATCATAAAGTTTTACTATTTTTTATTATCTTTTTTAGTTTTGCTTTTTAAATTTTTTTCTTTTTTACTTTTTAATTTTTTCTTTGTCTTTTTATTTTTTTCATCACTAACTTCTTGATCATCCATGTCAATTTTTTTGGTTATACCTATTTTAGATACAGCATCAAAAAGTTTTATTTCTGCTGTTTCTTGTTTTGAAAGCATATCTTTATATTTAGTAGATGAATCCATATCAGCTAATTTTTTAAAAACAGATCTTCCTGCCTTTTTCTTTCTTTCATCTATTTTTTCATCACTTTCTTTTATTGCTTCTATTCTTTTATGATATTTTTCTTTGAATTTACTATCATCATTTCTTCTTTCAAAAGGTTTCTTACCAGATTTTCTAAATTTCTTTTCTTTTCTTTCTCTCTTACGCCTTTGTCTATTAGATTCTTTTAATTTAGAATTTAACATTAAATATTGGCTATCATTTTGCATATCTTCAAATTGAAGTTCATCGCAAATAAGTTTTATAATCGTACTAGCAATAACATCTGAATCATGTCTAACTTTATCATCTTCTATATTTGATAAATTTCTCTGTATTAATTTTATACCATATTCTTTAGCTTTAGGAACATCTGGAATAACGATATCTTTTCCTTCTTCATTATATTTTTGAATAAACTCAGGCACAATTTCTCCTGTATCATAAATGCAATAATCAATTATACCTTCTCCAACATAATCAACTATAGTTTTGATATGATCTGATAATTTATATTCATCAGTTTGTCCTGCTTCTGTCATTATATTACTTACATAAACTTTGATTGCTTTTGATTCTTTTACAGCTTTTGCAATTCCTTTTACTAATAAATTAGGTATAACATTTGTATATAAGCTACCAGGACCAATAATTATTGCATCAGCATCTTTTATTGCATCAATTACTCCTGGAGCAGGTCTAGTATTTGTAGGACTTATATATATTCTACTAATTTTATTTGTTGTTTGTTCAACAATCTCTGGAATTTTATCTCTACTCTCAATAACATATCCATCATCTAATTCTGCACATATTTTAATAGGCTCTAAAGTTACCGGAATAACTTTTCCAGTCATATTTAAAATCTCTTTTGAATTTTCAATTGACTTTGCAAAATTCCCATAAACCTCATCCATTGCTAAGAAATATATATCACTAAAAGAAAGATTTTTTAACTTTCCAGATTTAAATTCGCAATTAAGTAATTTTTCCATTTCTTTTTCGTCATATGCTAGAGCTATTAAACTTTCTTTTATATCATTTAATGGTAATACTTCTAATGCTTTTCTTGAATCTGTTGGCGTTTCTCCATAATCTGAAACAGTAACAATTGCCGTTATATTGTCTGTATAATTTTTTAGTCCTCTTAGTACAGTATTAAGTCCACTACCACCACCAATAACTACTATTTTAGGTCCTTGATTATATACCTTTTTATTAAATATAAGAGTATTTACATTATTTGTTTCTTTTCTTGTATCACTTTCTTCTACTAAAAGTTCTAACATTCTTTTTTGCATAAATACTGTTCCAAGAACTAAAAATGTAAATCCAATAACAAATGATATAATAACTAAAACTATTTCCATAACATCTAAAGTTTTAGCATCTATTAACTTTGCAATTCCATAACAAACTAATATTACACCTATTATATTTAATAATATCCATCTTTTCATTTTTGCACTTGATTTAAACCATTTAAAAAATCCCATTATTTCAAAATCCTCACTTCTGTTTCTAAAATTTTACCATATTTTTTATATATAACTTGTTTTACATATTCGATTAAATTCAATATATCTTCTGAAGTAGCATTTCCTGTATTAACGATAAATCCCGCATGTTTTTCTGAAACTTTAGCTCCTCCAATCTGATATCCTTTAAGTCCTGCCTTGTCAATAAGTTCTGCTGCAATAAAATCTTCTCCTCTTTTAAAAATACTTCCTGCACTTGGATAATCAAGTGGTTGTGTAGATAATCTTTTTTCTTTGTATTCTTGCATTTTGTGTTTTATTTTTTCTTTTTCATCATTTTCAAAATGCATTCCAATCTCTAAAATCACAGCATTCA
>CANQMY010000025.1 GCA_947625075.1 uncultured Clostridia bacterium | reverse complement strand
TATTATGTTAATTTTTATTAATGAAAAAACTTAATAAAAAAAGAATAAATCTTATATTTAGCTTATATCAAGCTTTTTATAAGGTTTATTCTTTTATTTTTCTGTAACTTATTTAAACTTTTTTATTTTCAATATCTTGATTTAATATAGTCATTATGCTATATTTTTAATATATTAATTTTTATTAAGTTTTTTCATTAATAACAGAATTTATATTTTTAGTTCTTTTTTTCTTCTGTTTCAGTTGCTGGAGCTTCTTCAGCTTTTACAGAATCTTCTTCAGTTTTTTCAACTTCTGCAGTCTTTTCTTCAACTACTGAATCTTCAGCTTTTTCTTCAGCTACTGGAGCTTCTTTTACTTCTTGTACATTTTCTTCTGATACAGTATCTACCACTTCTTCAACTGTTTCTGGGACTTCTTCCTTAACTACTATATCATCTCTATTTAAGTTTGCTCCTACATCCTCTTTAGTCTTAGCAGACTTACCTAATTTTTCTCTTAGATAATAAAGTTTTGCTCTTCTTGCCTTTCCTACTCTAACTAATTCAACTTTCTCAACTAATGGAGAGTGTAATAAAAATGTTTTTTCAACTCCTACTCCATAAGATATTCTTCTAACAGTGAATGTTTCATTTAATCCACCATTTTGTTTTTTTATTACGATTCCTTCAAATACTTGGATTCTTTGTCTATTTCCTTCTTTTATTCTTTGATGAACTTTTACAGTATCACCAACTTTTATATCTGGAACCTTACTTTTTAATTGTTCATGTTCAATTGATTTTATAATGTCCATGATTTTTTCTCCTTTCTTAAATTTTTATTTTATTAATTTTTCTGCTTCAAGCTTTTGTTCATCATTTAAAAGCTCTGGTCTTTTTTTATATGTCGTAATAAGCGACTGTTCTTTTCTCCATTTTTCAATTTCTTTATGATTTCCTGAAGTAAGAACTTCTGGTACTTTTTTTCCTCTAAATTCTAGTGGTCTAGTATATGCTGGATATTCAAGTAAGTTCTGTTGCTTCTCAGAAAATGATTCTTCTTTTACTGAATCTTCACTTAAAACTCCATCTACATATCTACTAACTGTATCAATTAATACCATTGCTGGTATTTCTCCTCCTGTTAGTACATAATCACCTATTGAAACTTCCTCATCTACAATTTCATCTAAAACTCTTTGGTCAATACCCTCATAATGTCCACATAATAAAATTAAATGTTCATATTTAGCAAATTCTTTCACTTTATTTTGATTTAATACTTTGCCTTTTGGTGATAAATATATTACTTTTGCATCATCAGTTTTAACCGAATTGTATGCATCATATACCACGTCTGGCATCATTAACATTCCAGCTCCTCCACCATAAGGTGTATCATCAACGTGCTTATGCTTATCTTTTGAAAAATCTCTAATATTAACTAAATTAATATCTATTAAATTTCTTTCTTTAGCTTTACCAATAATACTTGATTTAAGTGTTTCAAACATCTCTGGAAATAATGTAAGCACATCAAATTTCATTTTTTTGCCCCTTTTAAACTAAACCTTTTATTAAATGAACTATAATTTTCTTATTTTCTATATCAATTTGTTTTATAACATCTTTTATTGCTGGCAATAATATTTTTCCTACTTGATATATATCATTAGCACCTGTATTGAAAATGTCATCAAGTTTTCCTAAAAGCTGTCCTTCATCTGTATATACATCAAATCCTATTAAATCACTAATATAATAAGTTCCTTTTTGAAGTTCTGGAGCATCAATCCTATTCATTTCTAAAACATGATTTTTTAGTTTTTCTGCTTCTTCTATTGTATCTATCCCCTTAAGCTTGATTACAAAAATATTCTTTTGAAACCTTGCTTTTTCTATCTCCATCTGAACATTATTTATATAAACTTTTTTTACTTTTGATATATAATCTACATAAGGCCATACTTTTAATTCTCCCTTAAGTCCGAATGTATTAACTATCTTTCCAAGTTCCATTCTTTCTATCAAAATATTATTTCCTCCTAAAAAAGTTAATCTACAAATTCTATATCTATTTTCTTTTGCTCTTTAGCACCTAGTGATTTAGCAATAGTTCTAATTGCTTGTGCAATTTTTCCTTGTTTTCCAATAATTTTACCCATTTCACTTTGATCTACTTTTATTTTATAAACTTCCTTATTATCTTCTACTGTTTTTTCTATTGAAATAGCTTCTTTATTATCAACAAGATTTTCAATAATTGTTCTTAGGATTTCTTCCATATTGAATTATCCCTCCTTATTTTGTACCTTTTTTTATTAATGCTTTTACAGTATCTGTTGGTTGAGCTCCATTTTTAATCCATGAGTTTACTTTTTCATTGTCTAAAACAATTACTGCTGGATCTTTCATTGGATCATAAGTTCCAATTTGCTCAATAATTTTTCCATCTCTTGATGATCTTGAATCTGCAACAACAATGTGATAGAAAGGTGCTTTCTTTGCTCCTACTCTTTGTAATCTTATTTTTACCATATTTTTCACCTCCTAAAAAATTTAAATATTTATATTAAATTTAATAACTTAATAACAACTTTTTACTATTTTAATTTATTAGCTAAATCATTTATTTCGTCTTCTGACATTTTATCTAAATTTAGTTTTCCCATCATCTTCTTCATTCTAGGATCTAAATTTCCAGATTTCATTTTCTTCATCATGCTTTGTGTTAACTCAAATGATTTCATAAATTTATTTATATCTTGTACTTCTGTTCCACTACCTTTTGCAATTCTTATCCTTCTTGAAGCATTAAGTAATTTTGGATTTTCTCTTTCCTTACTAGTCATAGAACATATTATTGCTTCTATTTTTTCAAATTCTTTATCATCAACATTTAAATTCATATTACCCATTCCTGGTAACTTTTTAAGTATTGATGAAAATGAACCCATTTTTTTTACTTGTCTTAATTGTGCAAGATAATCATTTAAATCTAGTTCTTTATTCTTTCTTAGTTTCTTTTCTAATTTTAATGCTTCTTCTTCATCAAATTGTTCTTCTGCTTGTTCTATTAATGATAGTACATCACCCATTCCTAATATCCTTGATGCCATTCTGTCTGGATGAAATTCCTCTATTTCATTTAGTTTTTCACCTGTTCCAACAAACTTTATTGGTTTTCCTGTAACTTTTTTTACTGATATTGCAGCACCACCACGACTGTCACCATCTAATTTTGTAAGTATTACTCCATCTATTCCTAAATCTTCATTAAACTTTTGAGCAATATTAACTGCTTCTTGACCCGTCATTGAATCTACTACTAATAATATTTCATGAGGTTTTACACTATTTTTTATGTTTTTTAATTCATTCATAAGTTCTTCATCAATCTGAAGTCTACCCGCTGTATCTAACAAAACAATATCATTCAATTTGCTAATTGCTATTTCTTTTGCTTGCTTTGCAATTTTCACTACATCTTTTTCTGTTTCATTTGCAAATACAGGAATATTTAATTGATTTCCTACTACTTGAAGCTGTTTTATAGCTGCTGGTCTATAAACATCACATGCTACTAAAAGTGGATTTTTTCCTTGTTTTCTAAGCATATTTGCAAGTTTTCCAGCTGTTGTTGTTTTTCCAGATCCTTGAAGTCCTATTAACATTATTATTGTTGGTGGATTCGGTGTAAAAGCTATTTTACTATCCGTTCCACCTAAAAGATCTACTAATTCATCTTTTACTATTTTTATAACTTGTTGTCCAGGAGTAAGTGATTTAAGTACATCACTTCCTAATGCCTTTTCATGAATATTATTTATAAAATCTTTAACAACTTTATAATTTACATCCGCTTCTAATAGTGCAAGTTTAACTTCTCTTAACATATCATTTAAATCTGACTCTGTTATTCTTGCTTTTCCTCTTAGTTTTCTTGTAAAAGCTTGAAGCTTTTCTGATAATCCTTCAAAGGCCATATTTTATCCTCCTAGTTTATTATTAAGCTATAACGTTTAATTCTTTTTGCACTTCATTTAATATCTTTTCAACTTTTTTATCTGATGAATCTTCTCTAATTTTACTTATTTGAGCTAAAATTAATTGAATTGTTTGCTCGTTTATTTGTGTCTTTTTCATAATATTAAGTTTTTCTTCGTATCCGAAGAGCTTACTTTCTCCTTTCTTTATTAGGTCTCTTACACCTTGTCTAGAAATATTGTAATTTTCTGCAATTTCAGAAAGTGATAAATCTTTGTTATAATAATCATTCAAAACTTCATATTGTTTTTTTGTAAGTAACTTTCCATATATTTCAACAAGCATACTTACTTCTATATGTTTATTCACATTATCACCTCTTTTTAAATGTAAAGCATATATACTTTACACCATTTTTTAAAAAAAGTCAAGTCTTTTAATAAAACTTGACTAAAATATTTTTAATCTACACTTAAGAATAATGTAATTCTATATCCTATATCACCAGATTTTGCACTTGCTCTTGCCAACCTTGTAATTGCAAGATCTGTTTTATTATATAGTCCTCCTCTCGCAGTACAAGTTGCTGTACTTAATGATGATTTTTCCGTTGTCCATTCATATATATTTCCAGCTAAATCATAAATGTTATTTATAGGAGTAGAAGTACCTGTATTTGCTAAAGATGTTCCTGCTGAAACAGTAGTTAAATAACTAACGTTTCCTGTTTTTTCAATAAATTTAAGAGCTGTATCCCATGCATAACTAGAACATAATTTACTTTTTAAATATTTATTATTACTTATAAATGATTGTGATAAATTTATAGCTTCTTCTAGTGTAACATAATTATAAACGCTTATATTTTTCTTTATTATCGCTGCTGTTTGTGCACTTCCAGCAGTTCTTGCATTTTGTGATCCAGTTTCATATCTACCTATATAAAAACCTTTATTTTCTAAAACACTTAATTGTTCAAAATTATCTTCTTTTTCATAAAAGTAATATGAATCACTAGCATTATTTTTAAAAGTAAAACTATTAGATTCATTATTTATCCCATTATTTATTTGATTTCCATATTTATATCTATCAAATTCTACTTCTATATCTTGGCCATTTTCATCTTTAAATTCCTGTACAGGAACCCAAACAAACTCATTTCCATTATTATCTAAAATAACCAACCCTTTTGATATAACTTGTTCTTCTGGTTTTGTTGAAACTTTATATCCTACTGGTATCTTTGCTTTTGCTCCATATATATCTGTATAGATTTTATTAAAGTTTCCTACAATTTCTCCTGGAGTTACACCTGAACTGGTTTCACTATATTCTTCATATAATCTATAATATCTTTCTCCGTTATACAAAACACCTTTTACATAATATATTGTTCTACTTGCTTCATTTATAATATAAACATCATCTGTTCCAGAATAAACAGTTGCTATATTTCCTATATTTTTATTTCCATTTCCATTATTTAATCTATTCATATCAACAACTAAATTTTCATTTATTCTATCAATATTTATAGCATAATAAACATTATTATCATTTTCATTTTTTATGCTTAAACCATTCTGCGTTTCATTTAAAAACTGTAAAGATCCTTCATATTTAGGTCCAATAGTTCTTATGTCTTTATCAAAATATGCTATTCCTATTGATTCTCTTAAATTGTCAATATCATCTTTAAATTTAGTATATTCTTCAAATTGTGAAACATTTTTTGTATTTATTACAACTGGAATACTAATTATTGATAATACAGCTACAGTTATTACCAATGCAATTAAAGTTATACCTTTTTCATTCTTTAGTTTTGGCATTCTTTCATCCTTCTTAAAAAAATTTTCATTAGATTTTAATTTATTTTTTTATAAATAATTTTACATATTTATTTTATTACATTATAAATTTTTTTTCAATAAAAAATAAAAAATAGTAGTTATAAACTACTATTTTTTATTAATCTCCTATTTCTCTGTCGATTTCTTTGTTTATTTCTTTATTAACACTTCTTTGTACTGTTCCTTGTTCATTAATCTTAGCACTAAATTTATTTTTTCTGTCTTTTGCCATGCTTGCCACATTATATGCCATTCCATCTGCTAAGGCTAATGTTTCTTTTAATTCACCTTGCAAACAATCTTCTGGTTTAGTAGTATCTGGTACATCAACAGAAGAAAGCTTTTTTGAAAAATTTACTAAACCATTTTTTATTTTATCAAAAATTTTCATTTTTCTTAACTTTATTTCTCCTTTTTATCTAATAAAGACAATATATATTTATATTATATCATATATTTTCATATTTTTCAATACTTTTATAGATTTTTTCTTTTGCTTTTATTTCTTTCTTATTTTTATATACAATAATCCATAAATAAGCTATAATTATAAATATTGCTATATTTTTATAATATAAAATTAAAACACTTGAAATTGTAGTTAATATGTATAAACATATTTCAGAAACAATCTGAGTATATTTGTAACTTTTTCTTAATCCATAAATTATATGTATTACTTCTTTTACTATTCTCCCACCATCTAATGGATATATCGGAAGCATATTAAATACTGCAATAAGTATATTTGCATACATTATATTTTCATAAAATTCTTTTTCTAAAATAATATTTTTGCTAATTATTAACGTAACTATTATACATATTATATTTGTGATTGGACCAGCTAAAGCAAGTACTATTTTTTTTATTGATAATAAATTTGCTTTTTGTATCTTCTTATTTAAATCTTTATTACTAGTTTTAAAACTTATTTTTAATCCATATGGTAAAATCGTCATTTTTTCTGGTTTAAATCCTAAAAGTAAACCAATAATTAAATGTCCTAGCTCATGTATTAATGCAAAAAGCATTAATATACTATATATTTTTATATTTTTTGTTACTAAAAAAATTAAAAAAAATAAAAATACTTTTAAATCAACCTTTACTTGCATTCTTTTTTGCTTCTCCGTTATAAATTTAATATTTTTTGAGGATCAATTGTTTTATTGTTTCTCCTAATTTCAAAATGTAAATGTGGTCCAGTAGTTCTTCCAGTTGAACCTACTTCAGCTATTTTTTGAGCTTGATTTATATAATCTCCTTCATTTACAACAATTTTGCTACAATGTGCATAAATTGTACTTATTTCTCCATTTGTAATTTGTATATGATTTCCATAATCCCCAACACTTGATACTAATGTAACATATCCTGACATTGAGGCAATTATATCCGTACCCGTATTTGCTCCAATATCAACCCCTGCATGATTAGCTGATATAATTTCAGTTGGTTCTCTTTGACCATATCCTGATGTAATATACCCTATAACTGGTTTAATAAAGCTTGCGTTTTCCTTAACAAATATAACATCTTGGTCTGTTTCACTTACTTCAAGATTCTCATCTCCTCCACCTACACCATTTTGCTCTGTTTCTATTACATTTTGCTCCGTTTCTACTACATTTTCAGTTACTTCGTTTTCATTTAAATTTTCTTCAATAACATTGTTTTGTATTATTTCATTATTAGTGTTAATATTTTCATCGTTTATATTACTATCATCATTTTTTAAAGAATCTGAGATATTTTTTATAAATAAATTAATTTGATTATATATTCCAACAAAATCTGTATCTTCAGACAATATAGGTTTTATTTTATCTATAGCTAAACTATTATTTTGATTGCATAAATAAAATATTCCAAAAATACATATACTACAAATTACTTGAATAAATATTTTGCTTAAAGTACTTAATTTTTTTACTTTATGTGTAGTATTAATATTACTTACTGGTATTCTATTATTTCTTCTGGCAGAAATTTCCTCTGCTCTTTTGATTCTTTCATCCTCACTAATTTTTTCCATAAATGAAAACTCCTCTTAAAGTTCTTTTTAAATATATGAACTATAAGACGAGTTTATGACTTTAAAAATTTATAAGATTTACTACATTATACAATAAGCATTATTATGCTTATACTCATTATTGTAACTAATATTTTTAAAAAAATATTTACTTTTTTTATTTTTTTAAAATTACTTTTTAATTTCTGTATTTCCTTTTTTTCTTCCTTATCTTGTCTATTAAATTCCTCTAATATACTTTCTGCTTCTTTAATTATATATTTCTTATTAAAATCACCCATAAGTGTTCTCCTTTATCTTAAGATTTGTTTATTTACTTAAGATTATTTCCTCTTATGGGTGATTTATACAATTTATTCCAATTTAAATTTATTAATATTAATCTTGAAGTAGTGTAATAACTTTTTTTCCATCAATTCCAGTTATTTTCACATGTTTTTCCTTCAAATCGTTTGGTGCATCTTCTACTTTACCATTATATACTAAATTTTCTCCATCAAAAACATCAATTTCTAATAAGTTAAATTCACTTATTTTCATTATTTTACTTATGTTAGATTATAAGCACTAACATTTCCTTTCATGCAAATTTAATTTTTCTTTTCTTCTTGACTTACTCCAGTCGCTACTATTGTAACTACTACTTTATCTCCTAAGCTTTCATCAATAACAGTTCCAAATATAACATTTGCATCTGCATTAATTTTTTCAGATATTATTTCAGCACTTCTATTTATTTCATCTAATCCAATATCTTCACTACCTTTAATATTAAAAATAACACCTTTTGCATCATTTATTGTACTTTGTGTTAATGGATTATTTAATGCTATATTAGTTGCTTCTACTATCTTGTTTTCTCCATCTGATTCGCCTATTCCCATGTAAGCATATCCTTCATAACTTAATATTGTCTTTACGTCTGCAAAGTCAACATTTATTGTTCCTACTGTATTTATTAAATCAGTTATAGATTGTATTCCTTGTCTTAAGATATCATCTGTCATTTTAAAAGCATCTAAAATAGAAACATTTTTTGAAGTATTTTCTAGTAATTTATCATTTGATATTACAATTAATGAGTTAACATTAGGTTTTAATTTTTCAATTCCCATATTAGCTCTAACTGTTCTTAATTTTCCTTCAAACATGAATGGAGTAGTTACTATTCCTATAGTTATTATTCCTTTTTTTCTAGCTTCTTCAGCAATAACAGGAATTGCACCTGTTCCTGTTCCTCCGCCCATTCCTGCTGTAACAAATAGAAGGTCTGTATCTTCAAGTATTTTATCTATTTCTTCTATACTTTCTCTAGCTGCTCTTTCTCCAATTTCTGGGTCTGCGCCTGCACCTAATCCTTTTGTTACTTCTTTTCCAATCTGTAATGTTTGACAGCCATTAAAATTTGCTCTATCTAATACACTTTTTTCTGTATTTACTAGTACATATTCAGCATCATTTAATTTAGAACTTATCATTTGATTAACGGCGTTATTTCCGCCTCCACCAATTCCTAATACTTTTATTTTTATTAAGTCTTTTGTTTTTATTGGCTGCATTTGGTCTATCACTTTTCTTCCTCCATTTCATTTTTTCATTATGAATGTATTATACTATAAAATTACCATTTTTCAAGTGTTTTTTATTAATTTTTATGTATGTAATATCTCATCAACACTAAAACTCTTCTACTGAATACCGATTAACTAGATTATTTTATTTTTTATTTTTCCATAATAGTTTGCTTTTTTTATATAAAATACTTTTATTTATTCTAAATACTGTTCTTCTTGTGTATAGTCCATTTGTTTTTCTAGATTCTTTTTTTGCCAAAATTGTAATTCTTTTTCATAATAACTAAATACTGTATTTAAATTTAAAGTATTTATTTTTCTTATTGTATCTAATTCATATTGTGGCATATCTGGCATACTATATGGAGCAGCCATCCTTTTTAAATACCTCTTTTTACTTTCTTCGCTTGCAAAAAAAATTATACCAAGATTTGTTAGATCGAACTTATCCACATTGGTTCTTGCTAATGTTTGAATTGGATATTGTCTATATGTTAATGAATCCGCTAATATTGATCCAATGACGGAATTACTAATATCTTCACCAGATTTATCACTTTTCAAAAAACATTTAAGAGAAACATTACAAGTTTCGTCTTTAAATATATCCATTTTCTTTTTTAAACCTTCTAATACACTAGAGTCCTTGCTTTCATAAGCTTTTCTTAAATAACTTCCTAAATTTAATTTTAAATTATATATTTTATCTCTATATTCTCTTATCTCATGCATTTCTCTCAAAAGAGTTTCTTCATTTTCAGTATGTGTTGCTATTTGTTCTATCAGCATATTCATTATTTTTTCATTTTGTTCTTCTATTTCACATTGTTGTTTTAATTTATCTATTTCTTCACTCATTTTATTGTCCTCCATCTATTTTTTAATTTAATTGCGTATAGCATATTTTAATCTTAATATTTATATTTCTCCAATTTTCTAATTCATTGTTTACAATATTATAAATACTTAAGAGGTTATTTTTCTTTATATAATCTTCTAAATTCTCTATATTTGTTATTTTTTTCATTTTATAGCCATATTTGAGTAATTTTAAATCTTTTAATTCATTTTGTATGTCTATTATTTTTCTTATGTCCTCTTTTATCCATAACAATATTTGCGTTTCTTTATCTTTATTTTCTAGAGCATTAATTAGTGAAAACATTTTTGCCATATTTTGTATATTTTTTTCATAGTTATCCAATTTAACTTTCCTCCTAAATTTCTATTTCTTCATTGCTTTTTGGAGTAATTTTTACTGCTGAAAGCATTGGAATACTTTTAATTTGTTCTGGTATTTTACCACTTTCTATTTC
>CANQMY010000024.1 GCA_947625075.1 uncultured Clostridia bacterium | reverse complement strand
ACCTAATCCAACAACATCTCCAAGACAAATTATCTTATCAATATTATTATTTTTAATATCATTTAAAATAGATTTTAATGCTGGTAAATTACCATGTATATCTGTAAAAAATGCAATTCTCATAAAAACTCCTTTTTAATAAATTATTGATTTTTTCCGTGACAATTTTTATATTTTTTACCTGACCCGCAATAACATGGATCATTTCTACCAATTTTAGGTTTATCATTAACAATTGTTTTATTTATTCCACCTTCTTTAGGAGAAAGCTTACCATCAACTAATTCAATTGCAGATTTTTCTTGTAATTTAGCATCTATTATTCTTGCTGATTCTTTTCTTTCTTGATTTTCATCTCTTTTGGTTGCATGCATAAGTAATCTTACAACATCAAATTTAATATCTAAAATCATTTGATCAAACATAACAGATCCTTCTTCTCTATAAACAACAATTGGATCTTTTTGACCATAAGCACGAAGCCCAACGCCTTTTTTAAGTTCATCCATATTGTCGATATGTTCCATCCATTTTTGATCAACAATTTTTAATAAAACAACTCTTTCAAGTTCTCTTACAGATTCTCCAAATTTTTCACATTTATTTTCATAAATATCTAATGCTTTTTGTTGTAACTCATTTAAAACATCAACCTCATTATAGTCTTTTTGTTTTAATACATCTAAAGATTCTATTCCAAATATATTTGAAACTTCTTGAAGTAGTCCTTCTTCATCATTAGATTCACCATTTATATATGAAGGTACAACTTCTTCTGCAACAGATTTTATCATTGCCAAAATACTATCTTTTAAATTTTCACCATCTAATACTTCTCTTCTTTGTGAATAGATAGTTTCTCTTTGTCTATTCATTACATCATCATATTGAAGTACATTTTTTCTAATGCTAAAGTTTCTTCCTTCAACTTTCTTTTGAGCATTTTCTACCGCTTTAGAAATCATTTTCACTTCAATAGGCATATCTTCACTTACACCAAGTGAATTATATAATTTTGTTATTGTTCCTCCACCAAAGATTTTCATTAAGTCATCATCAAGTGCAATATAAAATCTTGACTCTCCTGGATCTCCTTGACGTCCAGAACGACCTCTTAATTGGTTATCAATACGCCTTGATTCATGTCTTTCTGTACCAATTATTTTAAGTCCGCCTGCATCTATTACTTTTTGTTTTTCATCTTCTATTCCTTTATCAAATTTTTTAACTAAATTTCTAAATTCTTCTCTTCTTGCAATTATCTTCTCATCATTTGTTTCATTAAAAGCTGTTGCCTCTTCAATTTCTTCATAAGTATACTTATTTCTCATTTCTTGTTTAGCAAGATATTCACTATTACCACCAAGAACAATATCAGTACCACGTCCTGCCATATTAGTTGCAATAGTTACTGCTTTATACTTACCTGCTTGAGCAATTATTTCAGCTTCTTTTTCATGAAATTTAGCATTTAATACTTGATGAGGGATTCCTTCTTTATTAAGCATTTTACTTAATTTTTCAGATTTTTCTATTGAAACAGTACCAACTAAAACTGGTTGACCCTTTTTATAACTTTCTTTTATATCATTAATAACTGCTCTAAATTTTGAATCTTCATTTTTATATATTATATCTGAATGATCCTGTCTTATCATAGGCTTATTAGTTGGTATTTCAATAACATCTAATCTGTATATTTCTTGGAATTCTTCTTCTTCTGTCATAGCTGTACCAGTCATTCCAGAAAGTTTATCATACATTCTAAAATAATTTTGGAATGTAATATTTGCAAGTGTTTTTGATTCATCAGCAACTTTTACATGTTCTTTTGCTTCAATTGCTTGATGTAAACCATTATTATATCTTCTTCCATACATAATACGTCCTGTAAATTCATCAACAATTAAAACTTCTCCATCTTTAACTATGTAATCAACATCTTTCTTCATTATTCCATGTGCTCTTAAAGCTTGGTTAACAGCATGTACTAATTCTGAATTATCTATATCATTAAAATTCTCTAATCCAAATTCTTTTTCAGCTTTAGCTATACCTTTTTGTGTAAGAGATGCTGATTTTGCCTTCAAATCAACAATATAATCATATTTTTCATTATCTTCTTCTTGAACAATATCTTTTACATCCTCTTCGATAATTGTTTTTGCTTCTAATTTAGCAACAAATCTATCTGCCTTTTTATATATATCTGAAGCTTGATTAGCACGACCTGAAATAATAAGTGGAGTTCTTGCCTCATCAATTAATATACTATCTATTTCATCAACGATTGCATAATTAAGTTCTCTTTGAACTAATTGATTTTTATATACAACCATGTTATCTCTTAGATAATCAAATCCGAATTCATTGTTAGTTCCATAAGTAATATCACAATTATATGCTTTTTGTTTCTCATTTGGTTTCATACCACTAATAACAAGTCCTACAGTTAATCCTAAGAATGTATAAACTTTTCCCATCCATTCACTATCTCTTTTTGCTAAATAGTCATTTACAGTTATAATATGAACTCCTTTTCCTGTTAAAGCATTTAAATATGCTGGAAGTGTTGCAACTAATGTTTTTCCTTCACCAGTTTTCATTTCAGCTATTCTACCTTGATGAAGTATTATTCCACCTATTAATTGTACATCAAAATGTCTCATTCCAATAACTCTTTTTGCCGCTTCTCTAACAACTGCAAAAGCTTCTGGAAGTATATCGTCAAGAGTTTTTCCCTCTTGTAATAATTTTTTAAAATATGATGTTTTTTCTTTAAGTTCATTATCTGTAAGTTTTTCCATTTCTTCTTCTAAAGAATTAATTTTATTAACTAATGGCATAACTCTTTTTACTTCTTTTTCACTATAAGATTTAAATAATTTCATTAAAAATTCCTCTTTCTTTGTAATTTATTTTTTATAGTATTATAATTTTAGTCTTTTGTCATTTTTAAAACAAAAATATACTTACGTAACTATATCACTTTATTACCTTTTTTGCAATGTTTTTTAATAATTTAATATGTTTTATTTTACTTTTTTAAATAAAAAAAGAGTATTTTATTATAATTAAAATTTTTATATAAAATACCCCTTTTATTTTAATATATTTTTTAATGCTACATCACTTTCTAGTTTTGAAAATGGATTACAATTATAATAAACTTTTTTATCAACTAATCTATCACTTAAATCCATTTGATTAATTTTGTCTTTAGATAAAATTAATGCAATATTTCCACCTTCATATTTATTTGTTTCTTTTACAAAATCGTCTATTGATTCATTTGAATGAATATCTAATCCAATAATTTCTTTATTACAATAATCATTTATTGTATTTGTTAATGAAGATAAATTATCTAAATCAGTGTAAAGATCAATATTTAGAAGTGATACATATCTTACTTTAATTTTTAATTCATCTCTTAAAAAATAAAATTTGGATTTATCATCAATTACAACTATATCATCTGCCTTAAATTCAATAAATTCTTTTGGAGACATATAGCTTTTTATTTTTGGACCTTCTTCATTTAAATATAGTCCAAATAAATTTACTATCTCACTATTTAAATTTGTCATTGTATCTTGAACATTAATTGTTAGTGAAATATTTTGAGAAATTGCTTGCATGCAAAGAATTATTGTAATATATGGGTTACCATTTGTTACAACTAATGATTTTTTTTCTAAAAATGCCGATTCAAATTCTCTAAATCTATTTAAAATATCTATTGCTTTGTCAAAATTAAATTTAAAGTTACTATTATCTGCATTAGTAGCTTTTTCTAAAAGTTCTTTATTATTTCTAAAAGTCTCTATTATATCATTTAGAGTCATAATTCTTTGCCTCCTTTCTTATTATCTCCAATTTAAAAGACTATAATCAATATTATACCATAATATTATGTAAATTACAAGTTTTGTTTTTTTAAGTTAAAAATTTTTGAATAATATTCATACTTTCTAAATATATTTTTATTATAAATTCTTTATATCTAAAATTTTAATTTTTTTCAATATTTTTGTAGAAAGTGAGGAAATTATTATGTTTGTACATAATATAAAACTAAATAAAAATAAAACAGCTAAAATATTAATAATAATAACTGTAATATTAGCAATTTTTTTACTACTTTTCTCAATATTTTCAGTATACAAAACATCTAAAGAAGAAGGTAATATAGTTCAAGAAAATATAAATATTATTGAAATTCCAAGTAATGATTATACAAATTTTTTAAAAGATGCTCATGAAAATATAGATGATTACATTGATATGAAAGTAAAATTAACTGGTTATGTTTATAGAATGCCAGATTTTAATAATACTCAATTTGTACTATCTAGAACCATGATTTTAAATTCTGTAAATAGTGGTGTAGTTGTAGGAATATTAACTGAATATGATAATTCATCTAATTTCAAAGATGGAGAATGGGTTGAAGTTACTGGAACAATAATAAGAGGAAATTATAAGGGTGAAATGCCTATATTAAAAGTAATAGATATAAAAGAAATTTCGGCGCCTAGTGATGAATATGTTTATCCTCCTACTATTTAACTATTTCTATCAAATATACTTCTTAATACTCCTTTATCTATTAAAGGAGTATATATTTCTTTTAAAACTATTAATAAAATCGGACCTAAAATCATTCCAAAAAAACCTATAATTTTATAACCAGTAAACATTGCAATTAAAGTAAATACTGGGTGTATTCCTATATGTTTACTTACAAGTTTAGGTTCTAATACATTTCTAACTATTCCCATTATTGCCCATAGAATAACTATTGCAATTCCTAGTTTAATATCTCCATTTATAACTTCAATAATTGCCCATGGTGCCATTATTGTACCCGAACCTAAAATTGGAAGTGCATCAACAAAAGCTATGCCTAAACTAATAAGAAGCGGAAATCCTATGTTTAGTCCCATAATTTTATATATAGTAAATCCAATAAGAGATATAATAAAAGATATAAAAACAAGTGTTGCCTCCGCCCTTATATAATTTCCTAATTTTTTAGTAATTTTATGAATATATTTTGAGATTTTTTTAGTCCAAATATCTGGCAGATGATGTTCTAGTTGATCTATGATATATATTTTATCTGTACACATAAAATATAGAGAAATAATTACAAAAAAAATTGACATTATAAAATTTGGAATTTTTACTATATAATTTTTTATTCCTAAAAGCAAATTTGTTATCCATGTTGAAACACTTGAAATAAGTTCACTTTGTGCATTTTGAATACTTAAATAAAGATCTTTTGGTATTTTTTCAAAAAGACTACTGTTTTTAGTAAAATCATCTACAATTCCTTGAATTTTTTGTATGTATTCTCCTGAATTAGACAATAAATTACTTGCTTCATTGAAAAGAGTTACTGTTCCCCATCCTATAATTCCAATTAATATTCCTATAGACAAAAAAATAACAAAAATCGAGCTTGTACGCCTTGTCCATTTAAATTTTTTCATCATTTTCTTAATTAATGGTTCAAAAAATATAGCTAACACAAAAGCTATTAAAAATGGTATATAAAAAACAGATATTTTAAATATTAAAAACAAGAGTAGTAATGTTAGCGCAAGACTGAAAATACGCTTTATAACTTTACTCCAATAATTAATATCTGTAACCATCATATTCTCCTTTTATGTTAGCTATATATATTATATGCATGATATGACTAAATTATTCAATGTACTTTTTATTTATATAAAACTACCTTATATAAATATCTTTTTGAGTATATTCATTTGGGCTTAAACCAACTTTACTATTCATATATATTGATAGAATAAACGTTATAACAATTAATATAAGTCCTGCTATAACCATTGCAATATCAGCACTAGCAATATTTAAAATAAATGATCCAACACCTGTAATTATAGTTTTAAACGTATTATCTGATATTCCTTTTGCAGAATATATACATGTAAGTATTTTCTCATTAGTAAAACTATTTAGATATTGCTTAGATAAAATTTGTGATATTCCACTCATTGCTCCTGTTATTGTTATAAAAATAAGAACAAGTATTACTTTTATTTGTATAGGAATATTCATCATTACAGCTATAATTCCACATAAAATCAAACATGCTGAAAAAGTTTGCATAATATTTGTTATAGATCTATTTTTAAACCTTTTATTAAACTTAGGTGCTCTTAGTGAAAAAATTGCTTTTGAAATTTCAAAGCAAGCATATATAAGAGTTACACCAACTGATGAAATTCCAATTTTTTGAAGTAATGCTAATTGATAGGTATCAACTAAAGATATAACACCCCAAATTATTCCAGTTGCAAGTAATAATGCTCGTAATCTTTTAGAATTAATGGTAAATTTATATCCTTTTTTAAGTTCCTTTATATATTCTTTAAGACTAATACTATCAGACTTTCCTTTTTCCAAATCTCCAAAGTTAAAAGATATCATTACAGTAATTATTGTAAAAAATAAACAAAAATACATCGGAAGATATGGACTTATTTTATAAAGCCAACCAGATGCAATAGTTGAAATTGCAGATAAAATACAATATCTTGAATATCCTTTTTTATCAATACTTGTAAATATTTCGTTTGAATTCTTTGATTCAGGAATAGAAATTGTAAGTAAATTAGACTCTGATACAGTTTTTATTGCAAATGCAATAGCAGATATAAATTGAGCTAAAACTAATCCAGAAAATGTTTTTAAAATCATAAACATTATAACAGAAAAAAGATTTACTATATTTCCTAAAATAGTCGCATTTCTTCTCCCCATTTTACTAATCAATATACTTGCTGGAAATTGCATTAGCATTGTAAAAACAGAATAAAGTGAAGTTGAAAGCATGATCTGAGAATTTGTCATACCTTTTGCTTCACTTAAAAATAGTACCTTGGTACCATAGAAAAACAATAGATCATATCCACACATTATATAAAATGGATATAATTTCATATTTAATTTACTAATACTTCTCTTTTTTTCTTCTGTTAAATTCAATTTAGATTTCTCCTCAAAATATAGCTATATTTTATTCGACCAAAATTATTTTGTCAACCCTCTTCTGGATATGGTGTATCAAAATATGTTTTTTCTTTTTTTAAATATTGACTATAAGGATTAGTATTTACTGGTTTATAATTTTGCATAGGTAGTTCCATATTATTTGAAAAATTTTGATACCTATATGGCCTTGGAGGTCTTGGCATATTTGCATTATTATTTCCAAATAATTTATTTAATATCATTATTTTAATTAAATCTCTCAAAATTGGATTATTTTTATTTCTATATCTTGTATTTACCTCCATAACAGAATTATTTAAAATATCTGTTTTTGAAACTTCTTTATTTACTTGTTTAACATTATTATTTACTAAAGAATTAGTTTTATTATTTACTAAATTAATATTTTTATTTACTGCCCTTGCATTAGTTGTTTCGCTTTCATATACATTATTTTGTTTCATATTAGAATTTTGATTATTTAATCCTATATTTTTATTATTATTCTCATCAACTTCCAAAGCATCATATATTTCCAAAGTCCATGAATTTATTGTATTTTCATTTAAATCTTTAATTTGCTTTGCTAAAATCATCTTATCAATCATTGGTGAAATCACTTTATAAATATCAGGATATAAATCCATTACTTTATTCTCAGTCATAACATCCTTATTAAAAATATAATCATAATTAGGAAAACTGTTTACCTGTATAGGTTCATATGTAGAATTATAATATTCTGGCGACTCAGAACTTCCTCCTATTATACTTTTAAAATAATCTTCATAAATCATAAAATACCTCCTAACATAATTTATGTATGAAGGTATTTTTTTGATACAGTTATTTCTAATTTTATAAAGAATTAACAATACTTTTAAATTTGTTTCCTCTCTCTGCAAAATTTTTAAACATATCAAAACTTGCACTTGCTGGAGAAAATAGAACTATCTCTCCTTCTTTTGCAACTTCCTTTGCCTTTAAAATTGATTCTTCTAAACTATTACATCTATATATTGGCATACTCTTTTTCGATAATTCTAACTCATCTTTTACTGCATTTTCTATTTTCTCAGCTGTGGCACCCATTAAAATAAGTTTTGAAACATTATCTACTATTGGTTTTCCTATAGGAGTATAATCTAAATGTTTATCATATCCACCAGCTATTAAAACAATTTTTTCATCAAATGAATTTAAACCTGCAATTGTTCTAGTAGGACTAGTTCCAATTGAATCATTATACCACTTAACATTATTAATTTCTCTAACAAATTCTAATCTGTGTTCAACTCCTGAAAAATTTTCAATAGTTTCTATTATATTATCTTCTTTAACTAATCCTAAAATCGCTGAAATTGCAGAGCATATATTTTCACAATTATGTTCACCTTTTAACAACAAATGTTTTTGACTTATTATATGCTTCCTTACTCCATCTTCACATATTTTTATTGTTTTATCTTTTTCATCAAATACTACTCCATTATCTAAAACTTCTTTATGACTAAAATAGCGAACTTTACCAGGTGCATCTTTATAAAATTCCCTTGTTATATCATTATCTTTGTTAATTACTAATATTCCATTTTCATCTTGGTGCAAATATATATTTTTTTTACTATCAATATATTCCTGATAATCTTTATGAACATTTAAGTGATTTGGAGTAATATTAGTTACTACAGCAATTTCTGGACTAATCTTCATATCAACAAGTTGAAAGCTACTTAATTCTAGTACAACATAATCATCAGGTCTCATATCTTTTATTTGTGTAAATAGAGGCATTCCAATATTTCCACCTAAAAAACATCTATGTCCTTCTGACTTTAATAATTCATATATTAATGTTGTAGTTGTAGTTTTTCCATCACTTCCAGTTACTCCTACAATATGACTTGGAGAAAATTCTAAAACTTTTTCTATTTCAGATGTTAGTACTGCTCCTCTTTCTACCTCTTTTTTTATTTCTGGTGTTGTTGGCATACATGAAGGAGAACGAAATATATAATCAAAACCAATTAAGTCTTTTAAAGAATCTTTGCCAAAATAATATCTAATATTTTTTTCTTCTAATAAGTTAATAATATTTTCTTCTATCTGTTCTTTTTCTCTGTTATCAAAAATAGTAATTGATGAACCTAATTTAAAAAAATAATCTATCAAGGGAACATTACTTACTCCAAGACCTATAATTGCTATTCTTTTATTAGATATCATTTTATTAAAATTTTCTAATTTAGCATTCACATATGTATCCATTTTTCTTCCTTTCTAAAGCTACAAAAATGCTTTATTATAAATTTATAACACATTAAATTCTTTTTTTATAATTTCTAATGCTTTTAATGCAGATTGATAAGGTGAATTGCAATCAGTTAAATCCAATATACGTGTAACTTCACATTTTTTATTAAAACCTGCTTTTTCATGTAGTTCATCTCTTTCTTGTATTATCTTTTTTATTTCTTCAAATGGAATTTGTTTATTATATTGCTCATATCTTCTCTTTGCTCTAATATCAAGTGAAGCTGTTACAAATAAATGAATATCAACTTCTGGATAAATATCTACAACACTTCTTCCTGAAACTATTACATTGTAATTAGTTTTATAGTTATCTATTACTTTTTTTGAAAATATAAACAATGGATTATTATCTAAAGTACTTGCAATTTCAGAAACTTTAATTGAATTTTCAATTGTTTCAATTTCTTTTTCATTTATCCTTTTTCCATTAATATATATTTGTGCAATTTTATCTTCAATTTCAAATTTTACATTAAGTTTCTCCATTAATTCAAATGCATTTAATGTATTTGAATTCAAATCAATATTATTTTCTCTTATTGCCATAACAATTCCTCTATAAATATATCCTGCATCTATAAATATTGTATTCGGAATTAATTTAACAAGTTCTTTGCACATTGATGTTTTTCCAGATGAAACCATCCCTTCTACTCCAATAACTATATTTTCACTTTTCATTGTTTTATTTTTCTCCTTTTTATTTCTTATTATATTGTAAATGGCGTTTTAATTATACAACAAATAAAATTTAAAAACAACAAATTTTTTAATGTATAAAATTAATTATTTTTGGTAATAAATAAACTATAACGAATGGAGGTGCTGTAACTATGTCAAATGAATCAAAAAAATCAAATAGCAACAAAAATAATAACAACAACAATCAAAAAAATAATCAAAACAATAACAACCAAAATCAAAATTTAAACAAATAATTAACTAAAATATTATTTATTATAATAGCCTAGATTATTGAAATCCAGGCTATTATATTGTATTTCTAACATTTTTGTGTTATAATAATTTTACATTTGGTATTTTCCAAATACATTTTAAGAAAGGCTTTTTATGCTTTCTTTCGTAACTAATTAACTAATTTTCTTTATTACCTGAAGGGAGGTAAAAAAATGCTTAATGTATTTGTAGTTGGATGTAATGGTCGGATGGGGAAACTTGTCTGCGAATTAATCAGAAAATCTGATGACATGAAAGTTGTTGGCGGGTATGACTGCAAACATGGACCGGGAATCGATGATCCTGATATTGAAGTATCAGATCATATTATTGATTTGGAAAATGTGGACGTTATAATCGACTTTTCTCGACCTTCTGCTACAATGAAAGCAATAGAAGTGGCAGTTGAATATAATGTTCCTATAGTCATTGCAACTACCGGATTCACAGCAGAGCAGGAAGCCATCATTGAAGAAGCAGCTAAAACCATTCCTATCTTCAAAAGCTCTAATATGTCTTTTGGAGTATACATTTTAAATCAGTTAGTAGCTTATGCTGCTGAAGCGTTGTCCGATTATGATCCTGAAATCCATGAAATTCATCACAGGATGAAAGCGGATTCTCCAAGTGGTACTGCAAAAATGCTTGCAAATACCATTGCTGATCATCGTCACATTAGTAAAATTAGCTATGGT
>CANQMY010000023.1 GCA_947625075.1 uncultured Clostridia bacterium | reverse complement strand
GTCGTTAAGCAATATACTTGACGATGTTTTTTATATTTTTTCTAAATATTTTTTCTTGATTTTATCTGATGAATGAACATATATTCCTAGTGTTATATTTACATCTGAATGACCTAAAATTTCGCTTAACGATTTTGCATCCATTCCCACTTCAACACAATTTGTTGCAAAAGTATGCCTTAATATATGAAATTTATAAGGCTTTAATTTACACTTTTTTAATATAGATTTTAATGTATATTGATAATTTCTTGGTTCTACTATTTTATTAACTTTGCCAGATAAGAAATAATCTTCATCATTATATTTTTTTCTTAATTTCTTCAATACTTCATATAATTTTTGATTTATTGGGATACTTCTTACTGAACAATCAGATTTAGGTTTATCTATAATAATATTAGAATTTCTTTTATTACCATTATAAACTCTTTGTACAGTATTTTCCACATAAATATACCTATTGTCTAAATCTATGTTTTTCCATTTTAAGCTACATATTTCTCCTACTCTCATTCCTGTATTTAAACACATTATTATACCTAAGGTTTTTAATGTATTTTTTTCGAGACAATATTTTTCTAATTTTTCTTTTTCTTTATGACTTAAAATATTTAATCTTTTCTTTTCTAATTTTGGTACATTTATCCTTTTTACTTGTAAAATACAATCATTTTCATCTTCATAATATTTTAAAATTGCTTTTAAAACATTTATAATATCTCTTACTGTTTTTGAAGATAATTTTTTTTGCAAATTTTGAATATAATCATTATAATTTCTAATCTTTTCAATATTTTTTTCTTTAAATTCTGGATTTAAGTATTTTTCAATTATAAATAAATAATTATAAAATGTAGATTCTTTAATAGAAATCCTTTTATAATTTAGCCACTCTTTTGATACTCTTTCAAAATTCATTTTTTCTTTTTTTCTAGCTATTATTCTTATTTTATTTAATATTTTCATTTTTTTCACACCTTTCAATAATTTTTACTTTATAATAACAAAAATAAAAAAAGACAAACATTTAAAAATAAAAAGTTTGCCTTAATTTTTTTTATTTATACACAGGTGTAAAAAAAAATATTTTACTAATATATTTTTTAGTTATGTATAGATATATGTATATTTTCTATTTCAGCATTAAGCTCTCTTGATACAATATTAGTAATTTGTGCTACTTGTTCTGTTGTTAAATTATTTTCATATTTTACAACAATATTTATATTATTATCATTAATTAATAAAACTACATCTTCAAATCCTTTTGTTTTTATTAAATTTTCTACAATTGATATTGCATTTTTTCGATTATTTATATTCTTTATCTCGTTTGAAGCAATAGATTTCTGATCTGCTGGTATATTTTCATTTTCTAATATATCTTCATATGTTTCTAACATTTGTGAATACATCGTTTCTCTTTCTAATCTTGTTTGAGTAAAATAATTATCAATATTACTTTCTTCTTCCATGCTTATTACGTTTGTATTACTTTCTATATTTTCAATTACCTCATTTAACTCTTCTGTAATAGATATATTCTCTATAACATTTGCACTAACTAATTTTGCATCTCCTATTTCAGCAACAGCTATATTAATCTCATCATTTTCATTATAGTTATAATTCATATATCCAGCAGTAATTAGCATTAATGCTAAAGTCAATAATATTAATTGATTTTTTCTAAATATTACTTTTAAAGAATCTATTATCTTATTAGAGCTTTCTTTTTCTTTTTTTGTATTATCAGAAGTAGATTTTTGTTTTAACCTTTTTCCAGTTTTAATAAATGTAACTTTCAATTTAGTTCCTCCTCCATTTTAAAAACTTGTATCTTATGTGTTGCAAGTCCTGTTGCCGCTTCTACTGCTTGTATTATACTTGCTTTTACATCTGAATTTTCTGCACCAGTTGCAACTATTACAGCTCCTTCTATCTTTGGACTGCTTATACTTTGCGTTATTGGTTCTTTACTTCCATCTGTGTTTTCTTTATATACAACTTCTTTTTGTGTTCCAGTTTCTGTTACTGTTCTACTTCCTCCACTACTATCTGTTTCATTAGTATTACTAGTAGTTAAATCTTCATTATATATCGGTTTTAAAGTACTACTTTCTGAGTATGTAATCATAACCTTTACATCTCCAACACCAGAAATTTTACTTAATATATTTTCCAATTTTAATTCTAAATCATCTGTAGAATTACTGTTTACTTGTACTATTCCTGTATTTTCTGTTATTTGATCATTTTTAATTATACTATCTGTTTTTGTTTCATCTCCTGCCCAAATATAATTAATTGCTACTACAGTAATAATCAAAATTACTATTAAAACAATTAAGTTTTCAGTTTTTTTCTTTCCTTTAAACATATTCTTTAGTTTATCTTTCATAAGAATTTACCTCTCTTAAATATTATTCAATAATTATATTTTTCTTATCAATTTGATAATTACTTACTAAATAATCAATTAAACTTTCTTTATCGCTTATTGCCATTTTTACTGTTGGTCTGTCTTTAATATCCACAGATTCTATATTTGTTTCTACTTTATTTACTACTATTTTAGAGTCATTTTCCTCACTACCATCTACATCTTTTTTATTTTCATAAACGTCTAATATTTTAATTTTTTTAATTTTACATTCCTCATCTATTTCTATATCTATATTATTACTTTCATATCCCTTTGATTCTAATTGTGATTTTATATTTAGTATCACTTTATTTTTAAATGTTTCTCTTATAGTTGAGTCATACAAATTAGTTTCTTGTTTGCTGTTATTAGTTTCTAATTGTATATATTCCTCTAAATTAAACTCATTTAGTTCTAAGTTTTTTCCAACCACAGGACTAATTATGCAAAATAATATGTATACTCCAATAACTACTTTTACATATTTTTTATTTTTATTTTCTGGCAAAATCATTTGTATTATTGATCCTATTATTATTGCTATTATTATTCCCTGTGCCCAAGAACTAATATTTGCTACCATTTTACTTCTTTTGTTAATTAAAAATTAACAAATTCTCCTTTCTAAAATATTATTGATACATAAGTCCGCTATTTGAAATTCTCATAACAATTGCTATTCCTATAATTAGCATTGCAGTAATTGTAAACATGATTGCTAAAAAAATCTTAAAAGTTCCTGCCATTTGTTCAATTAAACTTACTATTTTTTTATCTGCAATAGGTTGACACAGTGCTGCCCCAAGATAATACACAATTGTTAATGAAGTTAAACTTAATATAGGTTTCATGCAAATGCATAATATAACAAATATTCCTACTACCCCAACAGCATTTTTTATTATATTGCTATAACCTAAAACAGTGTCTATTGCATCTCCTAATATTCCTCCAACTACTGGTATAGCATTTGATACTAATGATTTTCCTGCCTTTAAGGTCATTCCATCTAATCCACTAGTTATTCCTCCTTCTAATGTTGCTAAGCTCATAAATAATGTTAAAATAGTTGTTAATATCCACACAGATCCTTTTTTTAGAAATTTTGATAGTTTATCTACTTGCGTTTGTTCTGATATTTTTGAAATTATACCTAATGCTGTCGAAACTAATATAATTGGTATAAGTATATTAGTTATAAAATTTCCTATAAAAGTTATTACTAATAGTAAAATCGGTTCAATCATATGAGATGTTACTGCATTACCAGTTGCAATCATTAATGTAGTTAATAATGGTATTAAGGTATTAGAAAATGATGTTAAATCAGATATTGATACTTTTATGTCAGATATTATATTTGAAAAGTTACTCATAACAAGAGTTACTATTAAAACATATTGTATGTAATATGCAATTTTAGATACAGATTCATTTCCTAAATTTTCACTTATTGTTTTTAAAATACTATGAATTATTATTATTACTATTACACCAGCAATCATTGAAATTGCATCTTTAAAATTTTCACCTAAAAGTTCAACTATGTATTTAAAAATTTTTGTATTGTCTAAATTTCCTGATATAGCACTACTAAACAATTCTGATACATCAATATTTTCTGTATATTTTTTTGCTTCTGATAGAAAATCACCTATGCCATACATTTTTTTTTGTGAATTTATAACATCTTCAACTTCTGATGCAAAGCACATACTTGGAGATATAAAAATAAAAATTAGCATAATTAATAAAATCTTTTTCATAAGTAAAACTCCATCTTAATTATTTATTATAAATTATCTTTCTGGATATATTTTATGGTAATATTTTTAATACTGTTTCTAAAAGTGCTTTTATTATTGGTATTGACATAGATATTATTATTACTTTACCTCCAATATCTATTTTACTTGCAACTGCTGTTTCTCCTGAATCTTTACATATACTCACAGCAAATTCTGTTAATATTGCTATACCTGTAATCTTAATTAATATTTTTAAAAATTCACTATTTACATTTGTTCTATTTGCAATATCTTGCAATAAATTAACTATTCCTGATATTGAATTTATTGCAATAAGTAATATTAAAATTCCTGCTAATATTGACACATATATTGCAAACTCTGGTCTATATTGTTTTAAAATTATAATTATTATTACAGCAATAAATCCTATTCCAATAATTTTTACAATATCCACTTATTACTCCTTTATAAATTAAACATAGTTCTAACTGCATCAAATAGTCCGCTTACTTCTTTTATTACCATTGATAAAACAATAATTAGTCCTGCAAGTGTAGTCATCATAGCTTGATCTTCTCTTCCAGCTCTTACTAATACTTGATATAAAACTGCAACTAATATACCTATTGCAGCTATTTTAAATAACAAATCTATTCCCATATTATAATCTCCTTATATTAAAATTATTACAATAGCTAGTCCAACAGTTGCACCTAATGTTTTATATAATTTCTCATTTTTATTTTTTTCTAATTCTGCATCATTTAATTTTGTTTCTAAAAATTTCTGCACTAATCTAATTTCACTTACTTGTCCATCTAAATCTGTTTTTCCTAACATTTTTGCTAAACCTTTTATTACTTCTTTATCATCTTTTGTAAGCTTAGTATTTGATTCATCAATTGCCTTTTCCCAAGCTAACCCTGCTGACATCATTTTCATATTATATGAAGCTTCTTCAAATATTTTACTTATATTTATTGATGTATTTTGGGATATTTCAAAAAATACATCAGGAATAGGCTCATAAGTAAATTTTATTTTTTCTTCAAACATATTTAAAGCTCTTTGAAACTCTTTTAATTCTTTTACTCTTGTGGAATATTTTTTTGATATTGTTATTCCTAAAAATGTTGAAATAACAAATATTCCTAATAAAATAAAAATTTTTAAAATTATCATTTGTTTCTCCCATAAAAATATTTTTGTTATAAGTACAATTTAAATATATTCATTTAAAAGCAAATTATTACAAATTTTCGTCGTCAGATATGTATATATTATTATCTAATTTGCAAATCTTTTTTATAATTCCCTTTTTTTCTAAAAAAATAATCTTATTAAATACTCTTTCCTCATAAAGTTTATTTAAATTATTATTTAATTGTAAATCTTGTAAACTATTTCCATGGGCAGTAAAAATTCCTTTTACTCCTGAGCATATTCCATAATTTATAGCTTCTACATCTTCTAAAGTTCCTATTTCATCTGTAGCTATTATATCTGGAGCCATAGTTCTTATTGCCATTTTCATACCTAAACTTTTACTTACATTATCTAATACATCAGTTCTTAACCCAACGTCATTTTGTGGAATGCCTTTATACATTGCAGCTATTTCTCCTCTTTCATCTATTAATGAAATTGTATATCCTAAATTGCTTAAATTTCTAATTAAATCTCTTAAAATTGTTGTTTTTCCACATCCTGGAGGTGATATTATTAACGTATTATTGATTTTTCCGTTTTCTAATACTTCTGTAATAATTTTATCGCTCACTCCTAAAATCTCTTTTGCTATTCTTATATTTAATGATGATACATAATTTATGTTATTTACTATTCCATCTTTCATTGCTATATTTCCAGTTATTCCTATTCTATGTCCTCCCATTATTGTAATAAATCCATTACATATTTGACTTTGATATGAATATATAGAATTATCACAAAAAATTTGGAGTGATGCTAATAAATCTTTTTGTGTTGGTATAAAATCAGTAATTTCTTCTCTATCAAAATATTTTAAAATTATATTTCTATTTGCTCTAATTCTTATTTCTTCTATATTTTCTTGATCTAATTTATTTGCTATTTCTCTTGGTAGTACTCTTAAAATTAGTTGTAAATTTTTTATCATCTTTTTACTTCTTTCTAACTTAATTTTTTGCACAACAAAAAAAGCAGTATATATTAAAATATATGCTACTTTTTTATTATTATTCTATAAATTTACTATTTAGAACTAAAATTAATCTACATTAGTGTATACATTCATTACATCATCTAAATCTTCTAGATTATCTATTAATTTTTGTACTTTTTCTAAGCCTTCGTCATCTAATGGAACTGTTGTGGTTGGTACCATTTGAACTTCTGCTTCTTCAAACTCTAATCCTTGTTTTTCTAAAGCTTCTCTAACACTAGAAAATTCAGATGGATCTGTTACTACTTCATAACACTCCTCATCTGAGCTAAAGTCTTCTGCTCCATTGTCAAGTGCAATCATCATCAAATCATCTTCTGAAATTGATGTTTTTGTTTTATCTATAACTATTATACCCTTTTTATTAAACATATATGAAACACATCCTGTAGTTCCTAAGTTTCCTCCCGCTTTATCAAATAAATGTCTTACATCTGCTGCTGTTCTATTTTTATTATCTGTACTAGTTTCTACAATAATAGCTACTCCACAAGGTCCATATCCCTCGTAAGTAATTTCTTCATAATTTTTATTATTACCTTCTCCTGATGCTTTTTTTATAGCATTTTGTATTGTATCATTTGGCATATTATTTGCTTTACATTTTGCAATAACATCTTTTAATTTTGAATTACCTGCAGGATCTGGTCCACCTTGTTTTACTGCTAATAAAATTTCCCTTCCAAGTTTAGTAAAAACTTTTCCTCTTGCTGCATCTGCTTTTCCTTTTTTTGCTTGAATATTGTGCCATTTTGAATGTCCTGACATGATTAATTCCCCCTCTTTTTTATTTTTCTATAATATTTTACTCTAAAAAGCTTAGAAAGTCAATTTTTTTTAACATTTATTTACATATTTATTAACGCAAAAATAATTATACCAATAGATTGAATTATAAATAAATTAACCATATTTGATGTAAGTAAATTATTTGTAGTTTCTACTACTCCTGCTAATTTATTATTGTTCTTTTTATAATGTTTTTGTGCTTCAAAGAATGTTATTAATTCTGGAATTGAAGTTATTACTCCTAATAATATTCCTATAACAAATTGTTTTATATTAAATATATTGCATAAATTTTCTAAAACATTTCCTAATCTTTCTCCTATAAAATATAGCAAAACTCCAGATAAAATTAATATTAAAACATAAAATGTTGTTTCTTTGTTTTTAACTGTATTTTTAGATTCTTCTTTTACTTCTTTTTCAATTTCTTTTTCCATTAAATTTTCTTCTTTAGTTAAATATTTAATATCAATCTTATTAATTATAACTCTAAATAACAAATATAATATAATAAAGATTGGTACTGTTATAAGGTTTGTTTCAATTTTTAACATAAAAAATATAACAGGAATTAATATAGTAATTATTGATAATAATAACTGTATTCTTATTGCTTTATTTTTAATGCATTTAAAATTTTTATTTAAAATAATTGAAAAGAAGTATTGTAAAAAATTTATAATATTTGAACTTAATACATTATATAAACTTGCTCCAACTAAATTTGAAAAACTTGATATAGTTATTGTTAATAATTCTGGAATTGAAGTTGCATATCCTGAAATTTCTCCAATTATTTTTGGTTTTAATTTTAATACTTCAGCTAATTTTCTTATTGTTTTCACAAGTATATACTTTGATATAATTACAATAAGTATAGAATAAAATAAAAATTTAACTATTTCAAAAAACATAAATAATACTCCTTATTTTTATTGTAAATTATTATATCAACTTTTTTTATTTAAATAAATACTTTTTTATAAATAAAAAGAGTAGATTTAAATTAGTTTATCTACCCTTCTTTTATTTAATTAATCATCTACTTTAGCAAAAAATCTTATTGACCATAAACCTGCTATTCCTACTAATGTATATACTATTCTACTAATTACACTCATTGTTCCAAATAATGTTGCAACTAAGTCAAAATTAAATAATCCAATTAGTCCCCAGTTTATAGCACCGATAATTACTAATACTAGTGCAATATAATCTATAATTTTCATTGTCATTTACTCCTTTTTGTTAAATTTCATTATATATTATATGCACATATAAAAAATTTATTCTTTGAGAAAATTTTTCCAAATTTTTTATAAATTTATAAATTTTTTGTAAAATTCCAAGAATCTTTACACATATCTTCTAAATTTTTCTCTGCTTTCCATCCTAAAATCTTTTCTGCTTTACTTGGATCTGCATAACATTCTGCTATATCTCCAGGTCTTCTTTGCGCTATTTCATATTTAATTTTTATTCCTGTTGCTTTTTCAAAATTATTAACAATTTCTAATACTGAATATCCTTTTCCTGTTCCTAAATTATAACTTTCTACACCCGTCATTTTTTCTGTTCTTTCTATTGCCTTAATATGTCCTTTTGCAAGGTCTACAACATGTATATAATCTCTAACTCCCGTTCCATCTGGAGTTGGATAATCATTTCCAAATATATTTAAATGATCTATTTTTCCTAATGCAACTTGATTTATATATGGCATTAAATTATTTGGTATTCCATTAGGCATTTCACCAATTAGTCCACTTTCATGTGCTCCTATTGGATTGAAATATCTTAATAATATAACGCTCCATCCATTATCTGATACATATATATCTTCTAAAATTTGCTCAACCATAACTTTTGTCTGCCCATAAGGATTTGTTGCATGTTTTGAAAAATCTTCTTTTATTGGAACAGTTTTTGGATTACCATATACTGTTGCTGATGAACTAAATACTATTTTTTTAACATTATGTTTTTTCATACAAGAAACTAATGACAATGTTCCTGTTATATTATTTTGATAATATTCTATTGGTTTTGCAACAGATTCTCCAACTGCTTTAAAAGCTGCAAAATGAATTACTGAAGTAATATCTGGATTTTCCTCAAAAACTTTATTTAGTTTTTCTGTATCTAATATATCTATTTCATAAAATTTAAAATCTTTCCCTGTAATTTTTTTTATTGCTTCTAATGATTTACTATTACTATTTGAAAAATTATCTACTATTACCACTTCGTATCCTGAATTTAATAATTCAACCACAGTATGTGATCCTATAAAACCTGCTCCACCTGTTACTAAAATTGACATTTTTTTATCTCCTTTATTTTTATTATTTTATATTATTTGTTATATACAATTTTTCTTTTATTACTTCCATAATTGATTTACTATCAATTTTAAAGTATTCTATTAAGTCTTCTGCTTTTCCTGATTTTCCAAAGCAGTCATTTATTCCAAGTTTTACTAATTTTTTTGGATATTCTTCTATTAAAACTTCTGATATTGCTGTTCCAAGTCCTCCTATTATATTGTGATCTTCAACAGATAATAATATACTAGTTTCTTTTGCACATTTTATTATCATTTCTTTATCAATAGGTTTTATTGTATGAATATCTATTACTCTTACATCTATACCATCTTTAAGTAATTCTTCTTGTGCTTTTAATGCTTCTGCTACTGTTACTCCTGTTGCAAATATTGTTGCATCTGTTCCTTCTCCTAATTGTACTGCTTTTCCTATTTTAAATTCTACATCATTAGCATATATTATTGGAGTTGCAAGTCTAGCTAATCTTAAATATACTGGACCATTATATTTAGCTATTTCCTTAACTAATGCTTTAGTTTGTATATCATCTGATGGAGATATAACTACCATATTAGGTAATCCTCTCATTAAATTAATATCTTCCAACATTTGATGAGTTGCACCATCTTCTCCAACAGTAACTCCTGCATGAGTTCCACATATTTTTACATTTAAGTTTGGATAGGCAATACTTGCTCTTATTTGGTCATAACATCTTCCTGCCATAAATACTGCAAATGTTGCTGCAAATGGAATTTTACCACAAGTAGCTAAACCCGCAGCAGTTCCTACCATATCAGCTTCTGCAATACCTAATTCTATAAATCTATCTGGATATTTTTCTTTAAAAAGATTTGTTTTTGTTGCTGAACTTAAATCTGCATCTAAAACTACTATATTTTCATCTTTTAATTCACATAGTGCTTTTCCAAAACTTTCTCTCGTAGCTATTTTATTTACTTCTTCCATTAGTTTTCCTTTCTTAAATTAAGAATTATCATCATCTAATATATTGAGTTCCTCTACTGCTTTTTTATATTCATCATCATTTAAAGATTTTCCATGCCAAGATGGGTTATTTTCCATAAAAGAAATTCCCTTTCCTTTTATAGTTTTTGCTATAATTGCTGTTGGTTTTTCTTTAATAGATTTTGCTGTTTCAAAACTATTCATTATATTCTCAATATTATTTCCATCAATAACTATCGTATAAAATCCAAAACTATTAAATTTTTGTTCTATATTTTCGGCATTTAATCCTTTAATCTCATCTGTTTTTCCTATTAATTGAAGTTCATTGCAATCTACTATAACACATAAGTTATCCAATTTATATTTACTAGATGTCATTGCAGCTTCCCAAATTTGTCCTTCTTCTATTTCTCCATCTCCAAGCAAACAATATACTCTATATCCCATTTTATCTAATTTTGATGCAAGTGCCATTCCATTTGCAACTGATAGTCCTTGTCCTAGAGAACCTGATGTCATATCTACTCCAGGAACTTTATTCATATCA
>CANQMY010000022.1 GCA_947625075.1 uncultured Clostridia bacterium | reverse complement strand
AATAATATGATTAAAGGAATGGGAAATGCAATGTTTAAAGAAAAATTAAATATATTGCAATCTCCTAAAAATTATATTTTAATAGATAATACAAAATTAGTAGAAAAGCTTGGAAGTAAACATCCTGTACCAATAGAAGTATTTTCTACAGCTCTTAAATTTGTTTCAAATGAATTAAAAAAAATTGGGGCAAATGAAATAGTATATAAAGGAATGTCTGAAAATGGAAATTCTATAATTCATGTTAAATTTGATAATATAGATGATAATATAGATGATAATTTAGAAAAACAAATTAAGCAAATTACAGGTGTAATAGAATCAGGTTTATTCTTAGGGTATAATGTGGAGGTTATAAAAAGTTGAAAAAAATATTGTTTGCAGCATATTCATTAGATTATGGAGGAATAGAAACCGCACTTTTAACCTTACTTAAAGAATTACATAATAAATATGAAATTACATTAAGTTTGGAGGAAAAACAAGGAGTATATTTAAATCAAGTTCCAGAAGATGTAAATATTATTGTATTTAAACCAAATAAAAATAAAATAATATTATTGAGAAAAGTAATAAATTTTATAAAGCAATTTAAATTTAAATTAAAATATAAAAATAAATTTGATTTTTCAGCATGTTTTGCAACATATAGTTTACCTGCTTCATTTGTTGCAAGGACAACTAGTAAAAATTGTGCGATATGGATACATAATAATTATATGGACTCCTATAATCAAGATATTATCAAGTATAGAAAACTATATAAAGATATACATATATATAATTATAAAAAAATAGTATTTGTTTCAAAAATTGCAGCAAAAATATTTACAGCACAATTTCCAGAATGTTCAAAAAGAGTTTTAATATGTAATAATTTAATTGACTATGAAGAAATATTAAGAAAATCTAAAGAAAAAATAGATGATTTAAAAAAAGAAAATATAACGACTTTTATAAATATTGGAAGACATGATGAAAAACAAAAAAAGTTAACAAGAATAATTAGTGCAACAGAAAAATTAAATAAAGAAGGATATAAGTTTAGAGTTATTTTTGTGGGAAAAGGAACGGCAACTAATGAATACAAAAAGTTTGCAAAAAATATAAAAAACATAGAATTTTTAGGAGCTAAGAAAAATCCTTATCCATATTTAAAATGTAGTGATGCAATGATATTGTCATCAGATTATGAAGGATATCCAGTTGTTTTTGTTGAAGCAAAAATACTTGGAAAACCAATAATTACAACTGATGTATCAGATAGTAAAAAAGATATAGCAGATAAATTTGGAATTGTAGTTGAAAAAAGTGAAGAAGGAATTTATGAAGGAATGAAACAATTTATTGAAAATGGTTTTATTCCTGAAAAGTTTGATTCAAGAAAATATAATGATGAAATTTTAAAAACATTAGAAAAAATTATTAATAATTAAAAATAAAGATGTATAAAATAAAAAAGGAAAATAATTATGGTATCAATTATAACTGCAAAATCAAAACTTCCTATTGATTTTATTCAAAATATTTATAAAGAATATGAAAATAGAATAGCAGATAAAATTTTGTCAGGAATGTTAGAAGAGAGATATACTACGTTGAGAGTAAATAACTTGAAATCTGATAGAGAAAATGTAATAAAATCTTTAAAAGAGTTAAAAATAGAATTTGAAGAAGTTAATTATCTGAAAGATGCATTTATAATAAAAAATAAATCTGAAAAAGATTTGCAAAATTTAAAAATTTATAAGGATGGAAAAATATATTTACAAAGTTTATCAAGTATGATACCAGCAATTGTATTAGATCCAAAGCCTGGTGAGAATATATTAGATTTAACAGCAGCACCAGGAAGTAAAACAACACAATTAGCTTCAATAATGAAAAATAATGGATATATTTTAGCAAATGAAATAGATAAAATAAGATGTGATAGATTAAGATATAATGTAAATTTACAGGGTGCAAAGATTGTTGAAATAAGTAACAAGGACGGAAGAATAATTGGTATAAAAATGCAGGAAAAATTTGATAGAGTTTTGTTAGATGTACCTTGTAGCGGAGAAGGAAGGTTTTTGGTAAATGAACCAAATACATATACTAATTGGTCAGAAAAACAAGTATTAAATTTATCTAATCTTCAAAAAGAATTGTTTGAAAGTGGATATAATGCATTAAAAAAAGGTGGTACTATGGTATATTCAACTTGTACATTAAACAAAATAGAAAATGAAAATGTAATAGATTGGGCAATAAAAAAATATAATTTACAAATTTTAGATATAGATTTAAAATTAAAGGAAATTATAAAAATATCTTCTAAAGGTTTAGATAAGAATGTTGAAAAAGCAATAAAAATTTTACCATCAAAAAGATTTGAAGGATTTTTTGTATGTTTAATAAGAAAGATATAGTTTAATAAAGAGTTTTAGATTTACCTAAAACTCTTTATCTATAATTAAAATTATATTAATAATTGAAAAAAACTAAGTTATATTGTATAATAAACTAGCTAGGAGGAAAAATAAGTATGAAAATAGGAATAGTTGGACTACCTAATGTAGGAAAAAGTACTCTTTTTAATAGCATAACAAATGCAGGAGCAGAATGTGCAAATTATCCATTTTGTACAATTGAACCAAACGTTGGAGTTGTACCAGTTCCAGACGAAAGATTAGGTGTTTTAGCAAAGATGTATGAATCTGAAAAAATAACTCATGCAATAATTGAATTTGTTGATATAGCAGGTTTAGTTAAAGGAGCAAGTAAAGGTGAAGGATTGGGAAATAAATTTTTATCACATATTAGAGAAACAGATTCTATTTTGGAAGTTGTAAGATGTTTTGATGATAGTAATATAGTTCATGTAGATGGTGATATTGATCCGATTAGAGATATTGATACTATAAATTTAGAGTTAATACTTGCTGATTTAGATACTGTAAATAAAAGAATTGAGAGAGCAACAAAACTTGCAAAAGGCGATAAAAAATATATTGAAGAAGAACAAGCTTTCAAAAAAATAAAAGTAGCACTTGAAGATGGTAAATCTGCAAGGACAGTTAGCTTAACTGAAGAAGAAAAAGAAATAATAAAAGATGCATTTTTACTTACAATGAAACCTATAATGTATGTAGCAAATATTTCAGAAAACGATATAGGAAAAGAAGATAATGAATATGTAAGAAAAGTTAAAGATTATGCAAAAACAGAAAATGCACAAGTTATAACTTTGTGTGTAAAAATAGAAGAGGAATTGTCTGCTTTAGAAGGAGAAGATAAAAAAGAAATGCTTAAAGCTCTAGAAATTGATGAATCAGGATTAGATAAAGTTATAAGAGCAAGTTATGATTTATTAGGTCTTATGTCATTTTTAACTGCAGGTAAGAAAGAAGTTAGAGCATGGACAATAAAAAAGGGTACAAAGGCTCCACAAGCTGCAGGTAAAATACATTCTGATTTTGAGAGAGGATTCATAAAAGCAGAAATTGTATCATATAATGATTTAATAGAAAATGGAAGTTTTCAAAAAGTAAAGGAATTAGGATTAGTTAGATTAGAAGGAAAAGATTACATAATGCAAGAAGGAGATATTGTTGAATTTAAATTTAATGTTTAAATGGAAAAAATTTCTATAAAAAAATTATTATTATGAATAAAAAAAGAGAAAAATTCATAAAATAAAAAAAATGTAAAAAATAAAAAAAATATGTAAAAAAATGTTGACTATTAATAAAAAAAAGTATAAAATAAATATAGTATGGAATTGTCATAATTTTCATATTATATTTTTTATAATATTACACATAATAAATTATGAATAGAAAAAAGTGAGGTAAACGTTATGATGAAAAATTTAAGAAAAAATGCTTTAATATCTTTATTTATTGTTTTAGCAATAATTGTATTATTTTCAAGAGGAGTAAGAGCTACTGACTCTCTATTAGTTTATGGAAGTGGTGATAATACTGCAGTTCAAAACCAAGCAACAGATACAACTAATACTGCACAACAAAATGCAGTTTTAAATACTGTAACTAATGAATTAAGTACAAATGTATTAGGAACAACAAATACAGTACAAAAAGTTAATAATATAAATGATGCTTCTAAAGATATACCTCAAACTGGTGAAAATGATTTATACATTATTTCATTAATTGGAATGGTTGCAATAGTTATCGGTGGAGTAGCATTTGCAAAATCAAAAAAATATGATATATAAGTTAAATTAATAAATATAAAAAATATAAAATAAAATTCTAAATCTATTTATATACTATATAAAGATATTATTAAATTAGTATTTTTATTAGTTAAAATGGTAGATTAGAATTTTATTTTTTTTTATATGTATTCTCTTTAAGTTTTAATTTATATATGATAGAATACAAATAAAAATAACGTAGAATTTACATAATTGGAAAGGAGAATAATTTTGTATAAAAAAGTATTATTAAAACTAAGTGGAGAAGCATTAGCAGGGGAAAATAAAGTAGGAATAGATGAAAAAACAATAAACGATATATGTGATTCAATAAAAAGCATATACGATATGGGAGTAGAAGTAGCAATAGTTGTAGGTGGAGGAAATTTTTGGAGAGGAAAATATGGAGAAAATATGGTTAGAACCACGGCAGATTACATGGGAATGCTTGCAACAACTATGAATGGTTTAGCTCTTCAAGATGCAATAGAAAAAAGAGGAATTGAAACAAGACTTCAAACTGCAATTGAAATGAGACAGATTGCGGAACCATTTATTCAAAGAAAGGCAATGAGGCATTTAGAAAAGGGAAAAATATTAATATTTTCATGTGGAACAGGTAGTCCATTCTTTTCAACAGATACTACAGCAGCATTAAGAGCAGCAGAGATTGGAGCAAATGCAATATTGGTGGCAAAAACAATTGATGGAGTTTATACAGCTGATCCAAAATTGGATCCAAATGCAAAAAAGATAGATCATATAACTTATCAAGAAATTTTGGAAAGAGATTTAAAAGTTATGGATTCAACTGCAATTTCACTTTGCAAAGATAATCATATTCCACTTGTAGTTTTTGCAATGAGTGATCCAAATAATATTATAAAAGCAGTTAAAGAAGAAAATATTGGTACAAAAGTAGATTAAAAAAATTAATAGGAGGATTTTATGAGTTTAGAAATAATGAAAGAAAAAATGGATAAAGTTATAGAAACTTTACAAGAAAATTATCAAGAAGTAAGAGCTGGTAGAGCTAATCCAGCAATTTTAAATAAGATACAAGTTGAATATTATGGTGTTCCAACACCACTTAATCAAGTAGCAAGTATATCTGTTCCAGAAGCAAGATTAATTGTTATTCAACCATGGGATAGAAGTTTATTATCATTAGTGGAAAAAGCAATAGAAATGTCTGGAATAGGAATACATCCTATAAATGATGGTCAACTTATAAGATTAGTATTTCCAGAACTTACAGAAGAAAGAAGAAAAGAAATAGCAAAAGATATAAAGAAAATGTCAGAAGATGCAAAAGTAGCAATAAGAAATATTAGAAGAGAAGAAATGGATGAGGCTAAATCTAGTCTTAAAAATAGTGAGATTTCGGAAGATGAAGAAAGAAGCTTAGAAGATAAGATACAAAAAGCAACTGATTCTAGTATAGAAAAAATAGATGAAGTATTCTCTAAAAAAGAGAAAGAAATAATGTCAGTTTAATTTATTTATAATTTGTAAGAATTATTAATAAAATTAAATATACATGGAAGGAAAATTATTTATGGAAAATCTTGCATTAGATCATATAGCAATAATTATGGATGGAAATAGAAGATGGGCAAAAAAAAATAATCTAGAAACATCTCAAGGTCATAAAAAAGGAGCAGAAGTTTTAGAAGAAATAGCAAAATATTGTAATAAAATTGGATTAAAATATTTAACAGTATATGCTTTCTCAACAGAAAATTGGAATAGAACAAAAGAAGAAGTAGGAGCACTAATGAAAATATTAGAAATTTATTTAGATAAATTTCTAAAGACAGCAAATTTAGAGAATATTAAATTAAGAATTTTGGGAGATAAAGGCGGTATTCCTAAATCATTAAAGGAAAAAATGATTAAAATGGAAGAAAAAACTAAAGATAATACAGGTCTTAATTTAAATATAGCTTTTAATTATGGGGGAAGAGCAGAGATAGTACGAGCAACTAAAAAAATAGCTGAATCTGTGTTAAATGGAGAAATAGGTGTTGATGATATAAATGAAGAGATGTTCTCAGAAAACTTATATACACATGACCAAGTTGATCCAGATTTAGTAATAAGAACATCTGGTGAATATAGAACAAGTAATTTTTTACCTTGGCAAATTACATATTCAGAATTTTTATTTTTAGATAAATATTGGCCAGATTTTAATACTAAAGACATAGATAAAGCAATAGAAGAATTTTATAACCGTAATAGAAGAAAAGGTAAATAAATAGGAGCTTTATTATGGAAAGAAAAAAGAAAGATTTGTTAACTAGAGTTATTAGCGCAATTTTAGGATTTCCTTTAGTTTTAATAATATTTATATTTGCAAATGATGTAGTGTTTAAAGTGTGTGTAACTGCATTATCAATAGTTTGTTTGTATGAATATTTTAATGGATTTAAAATAAATAAAAAAGCAAACCCATCAAGTTGGTTAGGATATCTGACAAGTATAATTTTTTTAATCTTGCAATTAAATAGTAGTTCTGAAATATCTATATTATATGTATTATTCTTTTCAATGATTATTTTGGTTGTAGAGTTACTACTTTCAAAAGGCAAAAAAACAATAATAGATATTATAGTTACTATATTTGGAATAATTTATATTCCTGTAATGTTATTATTTTTAAATAAAATTCAAGAAATGGGAAAATTATATTTATGGTATCCAATAATAGCAGCTTGGGGTAGTGATATATTTGCATATTTAATAGGAAGAAAAATTGGAAAACATAAATTTACTGAAGTAAGTCCAAATAAAACAATAGAAGGTTGCATTGCAGGTATAGTTAGTGCAGTACTGTTAAGTTTATTATATACAGTAATTCTAAATAATGTGTTTTCATTAAATATAAATTATTTTGTTATAATAATTTTAACAGGAATTTTATCAATCATAGGGCAGATAGGAGATTTAGCTGAATCAAGCATAAAAAGATATTGTGAAATAAAAGATTTTAGTAATCTTATACCAGGCCATGGAGGAATGTTAGATAGGATTGATAGTGTAATATTCATAACTCCATTTGCATATATTTTCCTTATGATGTTTATAATATAATAAAAGAGTTGTAAATTGGAGGATATATATTCTTGATAACTATTATAAAAATAATATTTTTACTTGGTCTTTTAGTAATTATTCATGAAAGTGGTCATTATATAGTAGCTAAGTTATGCAAGATAAGAGTAAATGAATTTGCAATAGGTTTTGGACCTAAAATATGGAGTAAAAAAGGAAAAGAAACAGAATATGAACTAAGACTAATTCCTTTAGGAGGATTTGTTAATCTAGAAGGAGAAGAAGAAGAGTCGAGTAAAGAAGACTCTTTTAATAAAGCGAGTGTAGCAAAAAGAATTATGGTAGTTGCTGCTGGAGCTATATTTAATATATTATTTGGAATTTTAGTATATATATTTTTAATATTTATAAGATATTTAATTGTAGTAGATGCTAATCTTATTGAAGCATTTAAATATTCAATTATGGCAAGTATGGAATTAATCCAAAATATGTGGATGTCTATAATTGAGCTTTTTTCAGGTAATGTTAAGCTTAATGATATGGTTGGTCCTATTGGAATATCAAGTATGGTATCGCAAACAAATGGAATGTCACAGTTTGTGTATTTATTGTCAATAATTTCTGTATCATTGGGAGTTACAAACTTGTTACCAATAATTCCATTAGATGGTGGAAAAATTGTTTTATTATTAATTGAATGGATTAGAAAGAAACCTTTAAATAAAAATTTAGAATTAAAAATTCAATCTGTAGGTTTTTTAGCACTAATAATTTTTTCAATATTTGTAGCAATAAGTGATATATCAAGACTAATATAAAAAACATGGGGGCAAATTTTGGAACAGTTAAAAGAATTAAAAGTAGTGTTTGGTGATTATAATTCAGATAGTTTTGCTTTATCAAATGCAAAAATCTCTAATGTTAATTTGTATAAAAAGACAAATAAATTAGAGCTTTTTTTGCAGTCGCAGGAAATAATACCTATATCTGAAATTGAAAAATTTGAATCTTATGCAAAAAAAAGGTTTAATTTTGGAGAGGTAGCATTTAAAATATCTTATGCAAATGATGGAAATATAGAACAAAAAAAAGAAAGTGTATACAATTTAGAATTGAATAAAAAAATTGAAGATGATTGGAATAATATATTAAATTATATTTCTAAAAAAGTTCCTATTATTAAAGCTTTTCTAAAAAATAGTTCAATTGATATAAAAGAAAATATAATCAATATTCATCTTAGCTTAAAAGGAAAAACATTACTAGAAAAGCAAAAAATGGATGATTATATATCAGATTTTATAAAAAATATATATAATGTAAAATTTAAGATAAACTTTATTGAAGAAAATGTAGAAAAAATAGAAAATGATTTTTTAAGTGAAAAGCAAAACTTAATAAAAGAATTTGCTGAAAATTCTGCAAAAATTGTTAATGAGAATAAATCAAATAGTTCAAATGAAGGAAATCAAAAAGAGAAAAAAGTTTACAATCATATAAAATTTAATGATAAAAATAACTTAAATAATAATGGAGAAAATTCACTAAAAAAATTTGCATCTACTAATAAAAATGTGAATGAAGATTATTCACAAAGTGATGATATTGAAGAAGATAAAAATTTAATTTATGGACGAAACAGTAATGTTAAAGAAAATATAATAAAAATAGAAGACATTGGAATGGATACGTCAGATGTAGGAATAATAGGAGAAATTGTAAATGTTTCTGAACCAACAGAATTAAAAAAGACAGGAAAATTTTTATTTTCTTTTGATGTATATGATGGTACGAACACTATAACTTGTAAAATATTTGTTATACCTGAAAAAAAATCAGGAATAGAAAAAAGATTAAAAGCGGGTATAGGTGTAAAAGTTGGTGGTAGAGCAGGATTTGATAATTTTGCAAAAGAAATAACAATTTTAGCAAATACGGTAGTTGAAAGTGAGCCACTAAAAAAAGAAATAAGAATGGATAATAGTGAAGTAAAAAGAACTGAACTACATATGCATACTAAGATGAGTCAAATGGATGCTGTAACTTCAGCAGAAGATTTAATAAAAAGAGCAATGAAATGGGAAATGAAATCAATTGCAATTACTGATCATGGAGTTGTTCAATCTTTTCCAGATGCTCATCACTTAATGGAAAAAATAGGATATGATAAAGCCGGAATAAAAATAATTTATGGAGTTGAAGGATATTTAGTATCAGATAAAGATCCAGTAATAACGAAAGATAAGGGACAAACATTAAAAGATACAACATATTGTGTATTTGATTTAGAAACAACTGGAACATCATTTAGAACAGATAAAATTACTGAAGTAGGAATAATGAAAGTAAAAAATGGTGAAGTCATAGATAGTTTTTCAACATTTGTAAATCCAGAAAAACCAATACCATATAAGGTACAGGAAATAACTAATATTACTGATGAAATGGTTAAAGATGCTCCTAAAATAGATGAAATAATGCCAAAAATACTTGAGTTTTTTGGAGACTCAGTTTTAGTTGCACACAATGCTGATTTTGATACAAGTTTTTTAAGATACAATTGTGAAAAATTAGGATTAAAATTTGATTATACATATTTAGATACATTGAGGCTTGCAAAAGATTTATTTCCAGATTATAAAAAATATAAGTTAGGAATTATAGCAGAAAATTTAGGAATAAAGGTTGAAGTTGCACATAGAGCATTAGATGATGTAGATACAACAGTTAAAGTATTTAATGTAATGTGTGATATGCTTGAAAAAAATGGAGTAAAAAAACTTTCTGATATAGATGAAAAAGAATCTGGAAATGTAAATTATAAAAAATTAAAAAGATATCATATAATTATTTTAGCAAAAGATTATGTTGGATTGAAAAATTTATATAAATTAGTTTCAATCTCACATGTAAAATATTTTTATAAAAAGCCAAACATATTAAAATCAATTCTAAAAAAATATAGAGAAGGATTAATAATTGGAAGTGCATGTGATCAGGGAGAACTTTATCAAGCTATTTTAAATGGAAAATCTGATGAAGAAATAGAAGAAATAGCAAGAGATTATGATTATTTAGAAATACAGCCTATTGGCAATGATGAATATTTAGTAAGAGATGGAACACTTACTAGTGAAGAAGATTTAAAAAATATTGTAAGGAAAATAGTAGCACTTGGAGAAAAACTTGGAAAACCAGTATGTGCAACATGTGATGTACATTTTTTAGATCCGCAAGATGAGATATATAGGAGAATAATACAAGCTGGGCAAAAATATGATGATGCAGATGTACAAGCACCACTTTATTTAAGAACAACCGAAGAAATGCTTAAAGAATTTGAATTTTTAGGACAAGAAAAAGCTTATGAAGTAGTTGTAACAAATACTAATAAAATAGCTGATGAATGTGAGCTATTGAGGCCTATTTCACCAGAAAAATGTCCTCCACATATACCAGGATGTGAACAAACAATAAAAGATATTGCATATAGTAAAGCACATGAATTATATGGAGATCCATTACCTGATATAGTACAACAAAGACTAGATAAGGAATTAGATTCAATTATAAAAAACGGATTTTCAGTTATGTATATTATTGCACAAAAATTAGTATGGAAATCAAATGAAGATGGTTATATTGTTGGATCTAGAGGATCTGTAGGGTCATCTTTTGTAGCAAATATGACAGGAATTACAGAAGTAAATTCTCTTCCACCACACTATAGATGTCCTAAATGTAAATATTCAGACTTTACGGATTATGGAATAAAAAATGGGTTTGATCTTCCAGATAAAACATGTCCTAAATGTGGGCATAGATTAGATAAAGATGGAATGGATATACCATTTGAAACATTTTTAGGATTTAATGGAGATAAAGAGCCTGATATTGATTTAAACTTTTCAGGAGAATATCAAGCAAAAGCACATAAATATACAGAAGTTATTTTTGGAAAAGGAACTACTTTCAAAGCGGGTACAGTTGGTACAGTTGCTGATAAAACTGCATTTGGCTATGTAAAAAAATATTTTGAGGAAAAAGGTGAACCTGCAAGCAATGCAGAAGTATCAAGATTATCAAAAGGATGTACAGGAATAAAAAGAACAACTGGACAACATCCAGGTGGAATAATTGTTGTTCCTAAGGGAAGAGAAATTTATGAATTTACACCTATACAACATCCAGCTGATGATCCAGATTCAGATATTATAACTACACATTTTGATTATCACTCTATAGATCAGAACTTACTTAAACTAGATATATTAGGTCAT
>CANQMY010000021.1 GCA_947625075.1 uncultured Clostridia bacterium | reverse complement strand
TTTTTATTAGCATCGTGGAATATTGGATTATCGAAGTTTGGCCATACATAAGCAATATATGTATGTGGTTGTAAATATTTTTCTGGATTTTCATTTGGATGGTCATCTATTCTTTTTTGTGTATATGCATTAAACCATTCTAATTCTTCATCATCTGTGATGTTATTCATTACATAACGCATTTCTTCAACTTTTAATGCTTCAAACCATTGTCCTTGGTCTTGATTATCATTTACTTTGAATTTTCCTTCGTCATATAATTCCTTATATATTGCATAACGATTTACTGAATCTGATCTATTTGCTGGATGGTCTATTTGTGCCCAATATCCAACTTTTGTTGCGTGAGTTAAAGAAAGTGAAATAGCCATCTTTCTATAAACATCACCTTTTGTTAAATCCTTGTCCCAAGGATTATTTGTTTTCTCATTATTATTAAAATCATCTTTATATGCATTATAAAGTCTTGATAGTTCTTTTATAGAATTATAATAACTTCCACCATCTGGTTCTCCACCTAATACATATAAACGAAGTGTTGGTAAATCACTCATTAACCATCTTACTGTTTCTTTATATTGTTCATTTTGATTCACTATTGCTTGTAAAAGGTCATATCCTACTGCATTTACAAATGTTCTTTGTAATAAAGTTTGTTCATTATTATTTATTTGTTGTTCTAAAGTTTTATCTTTTAATTCATTATCATATTGTTCTACTGTTTTGATAAAATCTACATTAGTTATTCCTGATTCTGTATATCCCTCTTTATATAATTTTGGATTTGCATAAACTGCGTGGTCTGATGAATTGCTACCAATACAATCACAATATAATTTTAAATAATTTGCATCTCTAATATCAACTGTTAATAATTCTGCATTATTATCTCCTCTTATTGCTTTCGGATTTTCTGGTGTTTTTAAGGTCCATTCTTCTCCATCTACAGATGTAGATATTGAGAATTTAACACCATTTCCTAAATTTCCACGGCTTTCATCTATACCAACATATGTACTAAAATAATCGTAATCATAATCACTAATATCATATACTAAAGTAGATGTAGCGTGTGCAGAAATACCTTTTAAGAAATATGTTTTTACACCATCAATTAATAAAGTTATTAATCCATGGTTATATTTTGTTTCTAAGTTACTATCTAATGTAATACTTCCCCATCCTGCACTTGATTGTTCTTTAATATAATCAATATCAGATAAATAAATACACATATCATTAGATACTATATTTTCTGATAAATATTTTGTTTCTTTTTCTTTTAATGTTGTCTTTTCATATTTTTCACTAATATTTAAGTATTTAGCAATGTCTATAATTGAATAGAATAAAATTAAAAATAAAATTAAACTAACAACTAGTTTATATAATTTATTTATTTTTAAATTCTTTTTCACGAAAAAACCCCCTTTTTAATCAATACTACATATATTATAGCATATTTTAGTAATTATGTAAATCTTTTTTTTATAACTATTTAACTTTTTGGTATGTCTAAATATTCCAATACTTCTTTAAATATTTTTCCTGCAACAGGTGCTGCAACACCACCTCCTTGGTGTCCTCCTTCTCCTGTTGGATTGTATAATGTAACCAATAGAACCATTTGCGGATTTTCTATTGGTGCTACTCCAATAAAAGATGTTACATACTTTCCTGTATTTACTCCATCTTCAGAGGTTCCAGTTTTCCCTCCTATATTATAACCTTCTACTTTTGCGTTTTTGCCTGTTCCTTCTGCTACAACAGTTTGCATCATACTTAAAACATTTTTTGACGTTTCTTCTGATATAACCTGTTCACCTTTTTCTATTTCAATTTCTGTAATTTTTGGATTTCCATTTTCATCTTTTTCACTATTACTTATAATTTTCTTTACTAAATGTGGTTTAATATAAACTCCATTATTTGCTATTGTAGATAACATTGTTGCCATTTGTATTGGAGTTACTTCAAATCTTTGTCCAAAAGCAATTGTTCCTAATTCTACTGGTCCAACTTTTTCTTCTTTTAAAAATATAGAACCTGCTTCTCCAGGAATATCTATTCCTGTTGTCTTAAAAAAACCAAATTTTCTTAAATAGCTATAATAAGTCTTTACTCCCAATTTTTGCCCTAACCCAATAAAAACTGGATTGCATGAATTCATTAATGCATCTCTTAAACTCTCACTTCCATGTGGTCTATAATATCTCCAACATTTCATTTTCACTCCTGCTACTTCAATAAAACCTTTACAATAAAATTCTCCAGATTTATCTGTTGTTGTTATTCCCTCTTGAAGTGCACTTGATGCTGTTACTAATTTAAAAGTGGATCCAGGTTCATAAGTATCTGATATTGCTTTATTTCTCCAAAGTGATTGCATTTTCTGTGATTGTTCTTCTTTTGCTAAACTTTCATCCACAGCAAAAGGATCATTTAAATTATAATCTGGATATCCTGCCATTGCTAATATTTCTCCATTTTGAGGATTCATTATTATAACATTTCCACCATCTGTACACACATTGTCAATACAAGCTTCCTTTAAATATTTTTCTGCTATACCTTGAATTGTAGCATTTATAGTCAAAACTAAGTCATCTCCATTTATCGGATCAATATATTCTTCTGATGTATCATCTATTTGACTCCCTGCTGCATCTGTTATCCTACTAATTGATCCTTTCTTTCCTTTTAAAACTTCTTCATACTTTGATTCTATTCCAGATAGTCCTTGATTATCGCTACCACAAAATCCAATTATTTGTGATGCTAAATTATTATATGGATAATACCTTTTCGTATCTTCATCAATATTAACCCCATGTGTAATATTGTTTTCCGACAACCATATTCTTAATTCATTTGCCTTATCATTATCAACTTTACTTGCAATTTTTTCAATTGAAGAACGTTTATTTAATTTTTTTAAAACACTTTCATATTCCAAATCAAACAATTCTGATAATTTTTTAGCTACACCTTCTTTATTTTCAATAACGGTCGGATTTACAGTTACAGTTTGTACAGTACTACTTATAGCTAATATTTTTTCTCCTGTCGAATCATAAATTGTTCCTCTTTTTGGATTAACACTTCTATCTGATGTTTGTTGCATATACGCTTTTTGCTTAAGCATATTTCCATCTATAAATTGTAAATAACCTATTCTAAATAATAATAACAATAATAATATTATTGTTATTAACATTGAATTTCTCATCCTTTTCTTTAATGACTTTTTTCCTATCATATCCTACTTAAAATACACGAATAAACATAAAAATCAACTCTAAGTCTATAGTCACAATAACTTTCCTAGAGTATAAAAAATGCACTCGTATATTATCTCCTTATAAATATTTAGATTTTAACTTAAATCTATAAACTCTTTATAAAGATTATTATTTTATTTTAAATTTTATGATAATAAAAAGAAACGTAAAATATTAGGAAATTTTGATTGTTGATAATGAATTAAATTAATTTTAATTAATGAAAAAACTTAATAAAAATTAAACTGCTTTAAATATAGCATAATGCTTATACTAAATCAAGATATGAAAAATAAAATTATTTTATAGTTTTTCTAAGAAAAATAAGAGATATGAATCTTATAAAAAACTTACCATAAGTAAATTATATGACTTATTCTTTTTTTATTAAGTTTTTTCCTTAATAAAAATTAACATAACATTAGGAGGAAAATAATGAAAAAACAGATGATGGAAAAGGGAATAACCTTAGTAGCATTAGTAGTTACTATAATAATATTATTAATATTAGCTGGTGTAACATTAAATTTAGCATTAACAGATAATGGTTTATTTAGTAAAACAAAGGATGCTGTTGAAAAGTATAAAAAAGCAGAAGAAGATGAAGAGAATGCAATAGGAAAATTAGCAAATAAATTGGAAATGATAAACATAGATTATAATGATTATGTAGGATGCTTCGTAGATGGATATAAACCAGATGAAAAAGAATGTACAATAACATCTGATACATCAGGTGTAAGTGTAGGTGAAAAATATAAAAATGAAAATTTAGTTGAAGACATATATGAAAATGGAGATCAGAAAATAAAAACGGAAACAGGTATAAAATGGAGAATCTGGGATTATGATACAAATACTAGAACAATAAGATTAATATCAGATAAACCAACCGATGCAAAGTTATCATTAAAAGGGGCAACAGGATATAATAATGGAGTTTGGGCAATAAATGAAGTATGTAGACAGTGTTATGGGCAATATAATAATGATGGAGAAATGAATGAAGGAATAGATGTAGCAAATTTAAGAAGAAGTGATATTGAGAAGGTAATCAATTATGATTATACAAAGTATAGCCATGACCCAGGTGAAATAAGAAAAGATGATGGAACGGGAAAATATAAATATGGAAGAGTATATACGTTTCCAACAAAAACCAATAGCTGTCCTATAATGTGGAAAAACTTTGACAGTAAATGGAAATATGAAAATATTGATGATAATATATATTATAATAACGAAAAAACATGTAAAATTTGGGAAATTGAACATAATTATATAAATAATAAAGAAACTTTTGATGGAAATGGAGATACACAATTTAAACAATCCGTTTGGATTAAAGAATATAATTCACAAAATGCAGATGAAAATGATTGGAAAAATATATCATATTATAATTTATTATTTAAAGATAAAGATGGAAAATGTTTTGATAAACGATATTGGTTAGCTTGTAGAGGAACATATTTGTTGGACTATGGATGTTATTTTCAAATATCTAATATACAAAGTTTTATTGATAAATGTTTGATATCTTCATTTTCATTATATATTTCTTCTACGAAAGACAATATAGTTGAAAGTTACAATCTTCGTCCAATAGTTTCTATTAATTTGAATAGTAGTGGATACAGTTTGGAAAAAAATATAGATGATGAGGGAGTTATAAGTTTTAGTTTACAACAAGTATCTAAGTAACATTTTTAAACAAAAAATAATAATTATTAAATTGAAATGATGTAGATTCATTTAACATAAAAACACTTGTAGATTGAAAAAATCTATAAGTGTTTTTATTCTCCTCTAAGAGTTTTTAATAATTTTTGCCACCAACTTTCTTTATTCTGTTCAGCTTGTGATGTTGATGATTCAACATAATCCTTCTTTTGAAGAGATATATAAACCTTTTGATTATTATCTAATTTTTGCATTCCTAGTTTTTCCTTGGCAGCTTGTTCAATATTATTTATATTCATTCCTTGTTCTATGCTAACTTTAAGTTGGGCATTTTGTTTTTGTAATTCAGATAATGTTGCTTTTAAATCTTCTTTTTCAGAAAATTTTGAATTAATTAATGCATATCTATAACTTATAGTTAATAATAATATAAATACTACTCCTATTTGTATTATATTTTTTACATTTTTTTTAGTCTCTATTGCTTGCGCTTTTTTTACTTTTTTTCTGATTTCTTCTGCATTATGTACAGTTTTTTCAGTCCTTTTTCTTCTTGTAGGTATAAATTCTTCTTCTTTTCTTGGACTAGTTTCGTACTCATAGTAATTAATCATATAAGTTATCACCTCTTTTCATTTATATCTATAACCTTACTTATCTTTTCTTTCAAAAATTCTTAATTTTGCACTCTTAGCTCTAGAATTTTGACTTAACTCTGTTTTACTTGCTTCTATAGGTTTCTTATTTACAATACTTCCATAAGACTTATATCCACATATACAATATGGTAAATCTTTTGGACAAGTACACTTTCCTTGTGCTTCAATATATGCATTTTTTACTGCTCTATCTTCCAAAGAATGAAATGTTATAATACATAACCTTCCATTTTCATTTAATACTTCTATAGAATCTAAAACAGTTTTATATAATGGTTTTATTTCATTATTTACTTCTATTCTAATTGCCTGAAATGTTTTCTTTGCTGGATGTCCATCTTTTGAAAAAGGTTTAACTTTCTCAATTATTTCTGTTAACATTTTAGTTGTTGTTATTTTTTCTTTTTTTCTAACTTCACAAATACTTTTTGCAATTGATTTAGAAAATTTTTCTTCTCCATATTCATATATAATCTTTGCCAAATCTTCTTCTTTATAATTATTAATAACATCAAGTGCAGAAAATTTTTGAGATCTATCCATTCTCATATCCAATATATCGTCACTATTATAACTAAATCCTCTACTTCTTTCGTCTAATTGGTATGATGAAACTCCTAAATCAAGCAATATTCCATCTACTTTTTCTATATTTAAACTTTTTAGTATTTCTTTTATATCATCATGATTTCCATGAACTAACTTAAAATTACTATATGATTTTAACTTTTCATTTGCTGCTTTTAAAGCATCTTCATCTCTATCTATTCCAATAAGTAAACCTTTATTTGATAACTTTTTAATAATTTCAATACTATGACCTGCTCCACCAATAGTACCATCTACATAAATTCCATCTGGTTTAATATTAAGACCATCTATACATTCTCTTAGCAAAACAGGAATATGTTTAAATTCCAAATCTACACCTCTTTTATTTTATTTAATTACATTAGTTGGCATATATAAATATATGCCAACCTGTACTTTATCTTTTGTTATATTCTTTTGTATATTATAGAGCTCTTTAGTGAAATAGATATCTTTAGAATTTAACTATTTCATTTGTTTGAATTCTTTTATTGCCTTTCTTATTTTTCATTTCATTTGTATAAATACGTCTTTTTCTTTTGTAATATTTTTACTTATCTTTTGTTAAAAATTTAGTTTTTATTTTGAGACTTCTTATATTTATCTTTAGTAATAATCTTAAGATTTTATCTTTTGTTCATAAATATTTTTTCTTTTGTAATATTTATCTTATGTATATTAATCTTTTGTCTTATGTAAAGTTATATTTTTTATCTTTTGTTTATTTTTTATTTTATCTTTGGTTTAAATTTATATAAACTTTTGCAAGTTATATACCTAGCATTCCGAGATTTGCCATATTTTCTGCTATTTGATCTGCTGAAAGATTTTCTTCACTATTATATTTTTTCCACTTTTCTCTGTTCCAAATTTCAATACGTGTTCCAACTCCTGTAATCATCACTTCTTTATCCAATGAAGCATATTCTCTTAAATTTGATGCTATTAAAAATCTTCCTTGTTTATCAATCTCGCATTCAATAGCTCCAGATAAGAAAAATCTAACAAAGTCTCTTGCATTTTTATTAGTTAATGGTAAGGTTTTAAGCTTTTCTTCAAAGTTGTTCCATTCATTTTGTGAAAATCCAAATAAACATCCATCTAGACCTTTTGTTATTATGAATGTATCTCCAATGTCTTCTCTTAGCTTAGCTGGCATTATTAATCTTCCTTTGACATCTAGAGAATGTTCATATTCACCTATTAACAACTTTTCTTCACCTCCTACCACTTTAAACCACTTTGTTCCACTTTTCACTTAAATTTTAATACAACAAAATATAAAATGCAATAGTTTTTATAAAATTTTTTTATAAAACTATTGCATTTATTAAATAAAATTTAAAATTACACTTTATTATTTTATTTTTTTATTCGCTTTATCAAAAGTTGCATCTCTATTTTTTCTTCTATCAATTACATAAGTACTTCCATAAATTGTTTTTGCTAAATGTTTAACCGCTGCTCCCGCTTCTCCAATTTCCAACGTGTTCTTAAATCTACCCTCATCAACATCAACAACTCCAATAGAAATAGATGTAAGTGGATATTGTTCCATTATTCCTTTTCTATTTTCTACTTCAAGATACCCTCTTTCTAAATCTTCTTTATTAAAGAATTTACTTAATCCTGAATCAAATTCAGCAATTATTGATTGACTAATTTTTTCATAATCATCATCTTCTGTAATTGCTATAAAGTCGTCTCCACCAATATGTCCAACAAAATTTTTTTCATTATCTTCTCTTAAAACATTATCTTGTATTACTTTTGCAGTAAATTTAATTATTTCATCTCCATTTGAAAAACCATAAGTATCATTATATGCTTTAAAATTATCTAAATCTATGTAAAGCATTGCAAAATTTCGTTTATTTGATAATCTCTTCTTCATTTCAGCTTGTATTTGCACATTTCCTGGTAAACCTGTAAGAGGACTAACCATTCTATTAGAATTAAGTAGTCGCATTATATTTTTAATGTTATAATATAAAATCTCTTTGTCAACAGGTTGTTGCATATATAATTCTACATCATTTTTCAATATATTAACAATATGCTTTGTATCATTATTAGATGATACTATAATAATAGGAGTAATAGAATTATCTTCATCATTTCTTACACTTTTACAGTAATCTATAATATTTCCTTCTATATTATCCTCATTTATAACTAATATATCAGGTATATTTTTTAATATTATATCAAAATCTTTAGGCAAAACCTTTTTTATTTTTATTTCTCTTTCCTTTTTAAATGCCTCTTCAAGTTTAACGTTTAATTCTTCTTCTCTATCTACTACATAAATGTATTTCACAACTATAATCCTTTCTAATAATTATTATATATCAGCTGTAACTGTTCCAGTTGAGGTTAGTCCATTTACATTGGTTACAGATACTGAGATAGTATGTGTTCCACTTGTTACTTCCCATGTTACAGAAACTTCTTTCTGATTGATTGGTTCATCTCCACTATCTCTTGTTTCATCATCTATAGTCATTGAAATCTTACTTATTCCTTGATCATCTGATGCATTTAATATTATTTTTAATCCATCCTTTGATAATGAAAAAGATGGTTTTGTATCTCCTATAACATTTTCTGTTCTAGTTTCTCTGTTTCCTTCTTTATCAACAGCAATTATTGATAACTTACTTTGTCCATCTGGAACTTCTATATCTGTATTTATTTCTTGAAGATTGTCTCCTTCTGCTTCTATTCTTGTAGCTTCTTCATCATTCCAACTATATGTTATATAAGACATTTGAACATCATCTATTGCTTTTATATTAAGCTTTGTTCCATTTATTGCAATTTCTATTGTAGGTTTATTTACATCTGAGCTATCATATAAATACTGTTTATGAAAATTCTTCTTATTTCCATAATAATCTGTTACAGTCATTCTTAAAATATTATTTCCATTAGGAATTTGTATTATTGTTTCAAGTTTAAGTGTACCATTTCCATCTATTGTAACAGGTTCTCCGTCATTCCATTTGTAGGTAAATTCTTTAACTGGATATTGTTCTGTTTGAACTGTTATTACTGTTTCTTTTCCCATTCGTTCTGCATTAATTTGAACATTATCTTCACCTTTTTCTCCACTATTTGAAACTAAAGCATATACTGATTCTCCTATTAGAATCAATCCAAATAGTATAATACTTATACAAAATATCTTTATAATTTTTCCAATATCAGCTTTATTGCTTGTACTATTAGCTCTATTTATTACCTCATTTTGTACAGGAGCTTTCTTTGTCTTTTCAACTACTACTTCATTTTCTCGCTTTTTAGGTTCTTCACCCATTGATAATATTTGATTCATTATTTTTCCTCTTTTATTCTATCACTTTTGTTTGCATTATAGCATAACGTATTTTTTTAGTAAACTTTTTTTATTAATTTAGTAAATATTTTTTACTTATTTTAGTTTTTTTATTAATAATTTTCTTTATTTCTTTTAAAATTAATACTATCAATAATATATCAGCTAAATATGTTAATATCAATATTGGAGCCATATATCTATCTACTAAATGATACAAAATTATATATGGCATTAATGTTCCATAACTTATTATATATAAAATCATTATAAATTGTAAAATTTTCTTGTTAGTTTTGTCCATCTTTTTTCTAAATATAACAAATATACTAAATAATATAACAATTAAAAATAATAATATATATACATTATATTTTGTAAAAACTGTAATTCCTTTTATTAATTTAATTTCTATTTCGTTATAAAAATTCGTAATATTATTATGCGTAATCATTTCTACTCTAAATGGTTCAGCATATTTTCCATACTCAGGATTTACTTCTTTTATATTTGATCTTGTACTAAAAGTTCTCATAGCTATTGAATAATTTTCCACAAATTTATCAATTGGAGCATTTTTATCTCTAAAAATTAATCTATAATAATTTTTGCTATAGCTTGTTATTACGTCTTGTGGATTATTAAATAATACTTTCAAATAAAACTTTAATTGCTCTAAGAATGAATAATTATTTTTTGTGTAATAAACAAAATAATTATCTTTCGCATCTTTATATATTTTAAACTTCTTATACTCAGAAGTTCCATTTATTACATTACTTATTTCTTTTTTATCTTTATCTGAAATATTAACTCCTGCTATATTTATTTCGTTAATGTTTTCATTATCATATACTTCTTTAATTTCTGTTAATCCACATATTAATTTATCTTTTATTCTTAATTCTTCTGTTTGTTCTGCTACATGTGCCTCTGACATAAGTGTATTCCATATAATAACACTTAAAATTACCATTATAGCTGCAAACATTATTGTTAAAATTCTTACTAAAAAATTTTTGAAAGTAAATCTTTCCATTATTGATAATAAACTTGTAATTAACAATGCAACTAATATTATTGGAATTAACGATTGTTTAATATGATAAAGAAAAACTGACAATAATGCAAAAATGACTGCATAAATTATTTTTTTCTTATTTTCCTTTAAGTCTATATCTATCCATTTAAAACATAAATAACTCGTTATAACAGCAATCGTCATAGACATAAATTCAGTCAAAATAGTATGATAATAACCAAATATTATTGGATTTAATATTATGAGCAAAAATATTAATAGAATATAAATTACGTTTAATTTATTATCCAAAAATCCTGTATCTTTTATAATTTTATATATCTTTACCAATCCTAATATCATAATTATATAAAATGTATACAACATCATTAATAATGAATATTTACCATTTGTTCCTATTAGTAAAAAGATTTTTATAATTAAAGGAAAAGTTAATCCTCTATGTCCAAGCCAAACTGATTTCATTTCAGGTTTTCCTAAAACATCTGCCATTCCTAAATATTCTGAACTATCCCAAGTTATAATAATATTATAATTAAAAAATAATATTCCAAATAAAAACAAAAATAATACTACTAATAATTTTCCTTTGTTCTCCTTAATTAATTTTATCATTTCTCTATTGTTCCTTCTCTTTATTTTTTCTTTTCTAATTATATCAACTTAAAATATTCATGTAAAGATTTTACAAAAATAAATAAAAAAGGATATGTATTTATTTAACACATATCCCTTTTGTTATATTTAAATTACATATTTTTTTATTGTTATTGCTCCTGCTCCTATTATTATTACCATTCCTGCTATTATTGCTATATATGATGCTACCTTTCCTGTTACTACTGTTAATATTACTGGTGCATCATCTATATCATCTTCTCCGTCTTTTTTATTATTTGGTGTTGAATCTATATCTGGACTTCCTGATGGATTTTCATCTTCACTTATCTCTGCTACATTTACTTT
>CANQMY010000020.1 GCA_947625075.1 uncultured Clostridia bacterium | reverse complement strand
CAGGAGTGTTCGCATTGGATGGCAATGTCGGTAGTCCGTACGGCGATCGTGCGTTCCGCCCGGTGCTTGTGGCGTAGTCTCACTTTGAAAATTCCCTGTCCCCATTACCCCTTTTATGGGGATAGTCGGAATATGGAGTGAGTTATTGCAAATATATAAATAAAAAAATGTCCAAGATCCTAAAATCTAAATTTTAGGATCATTTTTATTTGTATCTATTGCAAAAATTAATTAAAAATATTAAAATAATAAATATAAAATTAGGGATTAGACTGTTGTGCTCAACCTTTTGTGAAACGCGGAGGTAATTGGAACAATGGAACGAATGCAGGAGTGTTCGCATTGAATGACAATAACGGTAATCCGAACAACAATCATGCGTTCCGCCCGGTGCTTGTGGCGTAGTCTCACTTCGATACGCAAAGAATCATAAAGGATTCTATCTCGGATGGGCAATAGTTTAAGGACATTGCCGTGAGTTTTTACATTATTTTTACTACAACTAGATTCGTATCAAAGAAGTCTGATTCCTTTGATATAAGCAAGATTTTATATCATAAACACATTAAAAGTAACCTTGTTTGAGTAGAAAAATGTTGAAAATCCAAGGTTACGCTTTTTTATTAATATTTTCTAATTTATTATTTTCAATATCATTTATTAATTCTTTTTCAATTTCTTGTTTAAAAGAATTATTGTATAAAAAGTTACAATTATTAAAAACTTTGTTAACAAGGTGGTATGAATTACAGTGAGAAACATGTCCAATCCATGAATTAAGACTTTGAAGACAAAATTGTATGTCTAATAAATTATTTTTATTTAAGTTATTCCATTTTTTTACTTTTCTAATGATTTTTTTCTTAGATGAATTACGGAGCAATCTATGAGTAGTAAAAGTTCTATATCCACAAAAATTGACACCCATTTTATATGGATAGTAACGTGATTTTGAATTTAATTCTAACTTTAAATTTTCTCGTAAAAAGCTTGAGATTTTATTTTTTATATTAATACATTCTTTTTTAGTTCGCAAAAGTATTATAAAATCGTCCATATATCTTATATAATATTTAATTTTTAACACTCTTTTCACATATTGATCAAGTTCATTTAAATAAATGTTGGCAAAATATTGACTAGTATAATTTCCTATTGGAATTCCAACATTTTCGTTAGGAGTTCTTCCACTAAAAATTAATAATTCAGTAAATTTAATGAGTTTTTTATCCCTAATATATTTTTTCATAATATTTAAAAGTATATTAGGATCAATATTATAAAAAAATTTTTTTATATCACATTTTAAAATCCAAAAATCTCCAAAGTTTCTTTTATAAATTCTTATATATTTTTGCAAAAGTTCAACAGCTTTATGTGTTCCCTTATTTTCCATACATGCAAAAGAGGAATCAATGAATCTAGGAATAATATATGGTTTAACAAATTCTTCAATATACCATTGATGAACAATTCTGTCTACGTATGGCAGAGATTTTATTACTCTTTCTTTAGGATCATATACTTTAAACTCTCTGTATTTTCCAACTTTATAAGTATTATTTTTTATACTATTTTTCAAATTGATTATATTGTGTTCCAAATTCATTTCATATAAAATAATATCTTTTTTGTACATTTTATGCTTTCTTGCTCTATAATGAGCTTTCATAAGCTTTTCAAAAGTAAGGTTTTTATCAAAACAATTTCCTATTTTTTTAGGCATGAATTTATCCATCCTCCTAATAAGTTACATATTTCAGAAATTATATTACTCCAAGATTGATAATTTTGCATTGTTATATATTTATACTTATAAGCAAGTCTAATATGAACTTTTAACAAAGAAAGTTGAATATCAAGTTCTCTTAAATATTTAAGTTTATCTTGTTTATTATAAACTTTTATTCCGTACATTATAAATCTTAGTCCAGAATAGATTGAGTTTTTAATTTCTTTAACTAAAGCAAATTGCTCACTTTTTGGAAATTTTCTTACTATATCATTTGAATAATAAATTAAATCCATATATTTTGGGTATATTATAAGATTACCAGAATTATTTTTTTTACCATCCATAATAAATTATCCTTGTGAAAATTATTTAGGTTTTGAAATGGTTTTACCTATAACCGTTTAATATAATAAAAATATTTTTATAAATTATTTTTATAATTTGATAAAATATTTTTTGCATCATGATTTAATTGACCTAAAATTTCAAAAGATTTTTTAAATGAAATATCATCCATATCTAATGAAGAAATTTTTTCAACTAAGTCTAAAATTGATTTAAAAGAAGTATTATTTGAATTGTTACATTCAATATTATTTTGCAAAGTTGTATTGTTATCTAAATTAATTATTTCATATTTGATATTCATAATATCTAAAAGATTAGTATAGTATTTTATTCTACTTTCAGGAAAACCACATTTTGTTATTTTATCATTTAAATTTGTTAACTTAAAATTGAATTTTTCTGATAATTCAAGCGCATCATCTTCTAAAGCAATATAAAATATTCCACTTTTAATTAAATAAATTTTTGAATTATCTAATTTTTTTAAATATAAATATTTATCATATAATTTACTCATATTATTACCTCACAAAAAATTATATAATATAAAATTTATTTAAATCAATAAATTAGATAAAAAGTGAATTAATTGTATGATTTTGGATTAATTATTGATTAATACAATAAAAATAAAAAAACCATTCTTTTTGAATGGTATTTTTGAACAAATAAATTATTGGTAGCGAAGAGTGGACTTGAACCACCGACCTGTCGGGTATGAACCGAATGCTCTAGCCAGCTGAGCTACTTCGCCATATAAGACCTATTTATTATATAATTTATTACGTAAATTGTCAATATTTTAAATTATATTATTTTAAATTAATTAAAATTATACAAAATTTATGAATGTATTTATAAGTTAAAATTAAAAAATGGCAAAAGTAATATTAAATAAGTATATAAAGCAGCAATTAATCCATGAAGAAATTTGCCAATAATATATTTTTTAATTGACAACTTACTTTTAGCAATAATACTTAATACTTGTAACATTATAGAAATTCCACCAAATCCAAGAATAAAGCTAGATAAAATAATATTAATAGAAATTTGTTTAATATGTATGGTAGAAATTATATTAAGTCCATTAGTAAATTCTATTATGCCAGTAAGAAATCCTAATATTAAATCTTGATTAAATCCAAAAATATTAGATATTAAAGAAGAAAAAATAATCAAAATTTTAGTTTGTTGTAAAATAGAAATTACAACTGAAAATATGGTTACAAAACCACCAATAATTAATACAGTTTTTATACTATTAAAAATACTGCTACCAAGAATTTCACCAAGCTCAGATAATTTCAAATCATTTTTTTTAAAGATTGATTCATTATTATTTTTAATTTCTACTTTACTTTTGCGATTTCTCCTAGAAATAAAACCTAAAAGAATGCCCACTGTTATTGAAGAAAGAATATGAGTTATAAGTAAAATTAATCCAATTGTAGAATTTGCATAAAAACTTATTCCAACTGTTCCCATAATAAAAAGTGGACCAGAATTATTAGTAAAACATAAAAGCCTTTCAGCTTCTTCTTTTGAACAAGCATTATTTAAGTATAAATTTAAAACAATTTTAGCGCCCACTGGATAACCACTTATTAAACCCATAATAAATGGAAATGCACCACATCCAGGAACATTAAATAAAGGTTTCATAAATTTATCTAATATTTTACTTAAAAAATAAACAAAGTTTGTATTATTAAGTAGTTCAACTGCAACAAAAAATGGAAATAAAGATGGAACAACATTATTTGCCCATAGTTTTAATCCATTTGCGGTTGCAGTTAAATTTGAATTAGAAAAAATAACTAAACCAATTAAAAAAAGTAAAAAGATAATTGAAATAAAATTTCTTTTTAATAAAATAAAAACTTTCATAATTTATAAATATGCATGTACCATGGAAATATGATTGATTTTTTACCTAAAATATTGTATAATAATATATGTAGGTTTATTAATAAATTAAATAAAAAGCTTTAATATATTTATAGAGAGGAGAATATTATGGAATATAGATACAGTCCAAAAGGAGTATGCTCTCAAGAATTAATTTTTGATATACAAGACGGAATAGTAACAGATCTAAAAGTAATAGGTGGATGTTCTGGAAATTTGCAAGGAATTTCAAGTTTAATAAAAGGTCTTACAGTAGATGAGGTAATTGAAAGATTAAGAGGAATTAAATGTGGTTTTAAACCAACATCTTGTCCAGATCAAATATCAAAAGCTTTAGAAGAATATAAACAAAAAGTATGTTAAATAAACATATATAAAGGAAATGATATGGATTACATATTAAGAGATATTTCTCAAACAAAAAGTTTTCAATCTTTTATAAAAAATGATAACTACCCGATAACTTTATCGGGTTTAGTTTGCGTATCAAAAAGTGCAATAATCTCTTTAATTCAAAAAGAAAAAGAAAAGAAAATTTTAATAATTACATATAATGAAATACAAGCACAGAGATTAATAAAAGATTTGTCGTATTTTACAGATAATGTTGTTTATTTTCCTAAAAAAGAAATATCAATTTATGATTATGATGTAGAAAGTAGTGATATATCATATAAAAGAATAAACATTTTGAATAAAATGCAAACTGAAAAATCAATTATAGTAGTTACAACAATAGAAGCAGTTATGCAAAAAATGATTAATAAAAATGTTTTATTTGAAAATAAAATAAAAATCACATCTAATGATAGTATTTCTTTAGATGCAATAAAAGAAAAACTTATAAGTTTAGGATATGAAAGAAAACCATTAGTAGAGAGTAGACAAGAATTCAGCATAAGAGGTAATATAATTGATATTGGTTTAGATGAAAATGAAGGAGTAAGAATTGAACTTTGGGGAGATGACATCGATTCGATAAGAAAGTTTAATATTTCTTCACAACGTTCCACAGAAAATGTAAAAGATGTGGAAATCTTCCCAATTAAAGAAAATATTTTAGAGGTCTCATGCGAAAAAATTGCTAAAAGAATTGACGAAAAATATAGTGATAAAAGTAAAGATATATTAGATGATATTGAAGAAATAAAAAATGGAAATTATGAAAACAAAGTAGATAAATATTTTAATGAGTTTTACAATAATCAAGAAACTATTTTAGATTATGGTGAGGGATTTAAAATCTTTATAGACGAACCTGATAAAATAGATCAAAGAATAAAAGGAATTAAAGAAGATAATAAAAATTTAATTGCTGAGCTAACTAATAAAGAAAGATTTATACCAGAATTATTAAAAAATATTTTATATTTTAAATTTGAAGAAATAAATGTAGTAAATTTAAAAGAATCAGATGATAGAGAAAATCATTTTCAATTTAGAGAGGTAAATCTATTTAAAGGAGATATAAAAAACTTTGAAGTAGGATTGCAAGATGCAATAAAATCAAATAAGAAAATTATTATACTTGCAGGAAGCAAAGAAAATAGAGATAAAATTGCTAAAATTATAGATAATAGTGATGTGATTAAAAAAGCTACTGTTGTAAAAACCGAGGATTTAAGTGATATTTTATTAAAACCTAGTGAGATAGTTATATCTTCTGGGGCACTTTCTAGTGGATTTGAAAATAAAGAAACAGGTTTATTAGTTTTAAGTAGTGATGAATTTTTAAATGTTCAGAAAAAGAAAATAAAAAGAACAAATGATACATTTAGAAGCGGAGAAAAAATTGTATTTGCGGATTTAAAAGAAGGTGATTTAGTTGTACATAGAAATCACGGAATAGCAGTTTTTGGCGGAGTTAAAACAATTAAAGCAGATGGCAATACAAAAGATTACATCATTTTAACATACAAAGATGGAGATACATTATATGTTCCAACTGAAAATTTAGATAATGTAAGAAAATATATTGGTGGAGAAAACAATATAAAGCTTAATAAATTGGGTTCAAAAGAATGGCAAGAAACAAAGGCGAGAGTTAAAGGCAATTTAAGAGCAATGGCTAAAGAACTTATAAGTCTATATGCAAAAAGAGAGCATACTAAAGGATATGCATTTTCTAAGGATACTCCTTGGCAAAGACAATTTGAAGATAGTTTTTCATATCAAGAAACTGAAGATCAATTAAGATGTATAGATGAAGTAAAGAAAGATATGGAAAGTGACAAACCAATGGATAGACTTCTTTGTGGAGATGTTGGGTATGGTAAAACTGAAGTAGCAATAAGAGCAGCATTTAAAGCAGTTATGGATGGAAAGCAAGTTGCGTATTTAGCGCCAACAACAATACTAGCAAATCAGCAATACCAAGAATTTAAATTAAGAATGAAAGAATATCCAATTACAATTGAGTTACTTAATAGGTTTAGAACTGCAAAGCAACAAAAAGAAGTTGTAGAAAATTTAAAAAATGGAAAAGTTGATATAGTAGTTGGAACACATAGAATGCTTAGTAAAGATGTGCAATTTAATAAATTAGGACTTTTAATAATTGATGAAGAGCATAGATTTGGTGTTAAAGCAAAAGAAAAAATTAAAACTTATAAAGAAAGTATAGATGTTTTAACAATGACAGCAACTCCAATACCAAGAACATTGCAGATGTCTATTGTAGGAATAAGGGATATGTCAGTTATTTATGAACCTCCGCATAATAGAAAACCAATTCAAACTTATGTATTAGAGTATGATTCAGAAGTTATAAAAGAAGCTATAACAAAAGAACTTGAAAGAGATGGACAGGTTTTTTATATATACAATAATGTTGGAAATATAGCTAGTAAAGCAATTGAAATAAATAAATTGGTTCCGGAAGCTAAAGTAGGATTTGCACATGGAAAAATGTCTGGTCAAGAAATAGAAGAAATAATGCAAGATTTTATTGATAAAAAAATCAATGTATTAGTTTGTACAACAATTTTAGAATCTGGTATAGACATACCAAATGCAAATACAATAATTGTTGAAGATGCAGATAGATTTGGATTAGCTCAACTTTATCAAATAAGAGGAAGAGTTGGAAGGAGTAATAGGCAGGCATATAGTTATATTACATATAGAAAAGATAAAATGATTAGTGAAGATGCAAGTCAAAGATTAAAAGCAATAAAAGAATTTACAGAGTTTGGATCTGGATTTAAAATTGCGACTAGAGATTTACAAATAAGAGGCGCAGGAAGCATATTTGGAGAATTTCAAAGTGGACATATGGAACAAGTTGGGTATGATATGTATTCAAGACTTTTAAATGAAGTAATTAAAGAGGAGAATGGAGAAAAAGTAGAAGAAAATATAGATATTACAATTGATTTAAATTTATCTGCATATATACCAGATAATTATATTGAAAATTCTAGTCAAAAAATAGAAATATATCAAGATATTGCAAACTGTAGAAATGAAAATGATTTAAGTAATATTATTGATGAAATTATTGATAGATATGGAGAAATGCCAAGTGAAGTTAATAATTTAATTGAAATAGCTAGAATAAAGAATATGGCAAGAACTAAAAATATTATAAAAATTCAATCAAAGCCAATGGGATTAGTTTTTACATTCTCTGAGTTTAATAGTGATAATGTTGATAATTTGATAAAAAAATATAAAAATAATATTCATTTTTCTGCAATTGGAAAACCATATATAACTATAAAAATAAAAGAAAATGAAATATTAGAAACAAAGGATTTTATTAATTCTTTATTGTAGAAAGATTATTATAAAGAAAGGATATATTCTAAATGTTAATAACAAGTAAAGATAACGAAACTATAAAAGAAATAAAAAAGTTAAAAGATAAAAAGTATAGAAAAGAAAAGTTTATAGTTGAAGGAATTAAAATGCTTAAAGAAGCTATAGCAGAAAATCAAAATATAGAACTTATTGCAGTAAGAAATGGAACAAATTTGGAACTTGACTTATTAAATTATAAAGTAGTTAATATTAAAGAAGAAATTTTTGATACATTATCTGATGTTGTAACTCCACAAGGAGTACTTGCAATAATAAGAAAAAAAGAAGAAAAGGATATAGATGAAAAAGCAGAGCTAATAGTTGCTTTAGATGATTTGCAAGATCCAGGAAATTTAGGAACAATAATTAGAACAGTGGATTCTGCAAATTTAAAACAAATTATTGTTTCAAAAAATACAGTAGATTGTTACAGTCCGAAAGTAATTAGATCTACTATGGGAGCAATTTATAGAGTAAATATTATAGAGGTAGAAAATTTAAAAAGTACATTAGAAAATTTAAGTTTAAAAGGATATGAAACATTAATAACTGATTTAAATGCTAATGAAAGCATTTATAATATTGATTATAATAAAAAAATAGTAGTAATTGGAAACGAATCAAAAGGAGTGTCTGATGATATTAAAAAAATAAAAAGCAAAAAAGTAAGGATTCCAATGTTAGGAAAGACAGAAAGTTTAAATGCATCAGTTGCAACAGGAATAATAATTTATGAATATGTAAGACAAAAACTTAGTTAATATATTAAAAAATTTATAAATTAAAAATTATGAAATAAGAAATAATTAAGAAAAATACTTGATTTTTATATATTTTTTTGATATAATTACACACGTTGAAAAATACACACACAAATGGAATATAAAATTGATGCCTAAATAAAGGTAGTTTTATACGATGAAGTTTGTGGAGGTTAAAAACAAAAAGGAGGAACAAGAAATGGCAGTAGTTGCAATGAAACAATTACTAGAAGCAGGTGTTCATTTTGGACATCAAACAAGAAGATGGGATCCAAGAATGGCAGAATATATATTCCAAGCTAGAAATGGTATCCATATTATCGATTTACAAAAGACATCTAAAAAGTTAGATGAAGCATACGAATTTATGAAAGAACAAGCAGAAGAAGGAAAGAACATTTTATTTGTTGGAACAAAAAAACAAGCTCAAGATTGTGTAAAAGAAGCAGCAGAGAAGAGTGGAATGTTCTATGTTAATGAAAGATGGTTAGGTGGAACTCTAACAAATTTCAAAACAATTAGAAAAAGAGTTGAAAGATTAGCAGAATTAGAAACAATGGAACAAGATGGAACATTCAGTGTTTTACCTAAAAAAGAAGTAGTTTTATTAAGAAAAGAAATGGATAAACTAAATAGAAATTTAGGTGGAATAAAAGAGATGGTTTCTATTCCAGATGTAATATTTTTAGTTGATCCAAAAAAAGAACATATAGCTGTACAAGAAGCTAGAAAGTTAAATATTCCAATTATAGGTTTAGTTGACACAAACTGTGATCCAAATGATGTTGACTATGTAATTCCAGGAAATGATGATGCTATAAGAGCAGTAAAATTAATTACAGATGTTATGGCAAATGCAATAATCGAAGGTAAACAAGGCGAGAGTTTAGAAAATGAAGAAATGGCACCAGAAGTTGAAGAAGAACCTACAACTATGGAAGAAGTAATTGCAAGTCAAGAATCTGAAGAATAATAATAAAAAAATAGATAGTATGAATTAATCAATAATTAAGATTATGAAATACTATCTAATAAAATATTTTTTAAGGAGGATAAAAATATGATTACAGCTAGTCAAGTTAAAGAATTAAGAGAGAAAACTGGAGCAGGAATGATGGACTGCAAAAAAGTTTTAACAGAAACAAATGGAGATGAAGAAAAAGCTATTGAATTATTACGTGAAAGAGGAATAATGAAAGCAGCAAAGAAATCTGATAGAATAGCTGCAGAAGGATTAGTTGCATCTTATGTATCAGATGATAAAAAAGTTGGAGCATTAGTTGAGGTAAATGCTGAAACTGATTTCGTAGCTAAAAATGCAGAATTCCAAGAATTTGTAAAAAATGTTGTAAAACAAGTTGCTTTAAATAATCCAAAAGATGTAGAAGAGTTACTTTCTCAAAAGTCTTTAGAAGATGCAAGTTTAACAGTACAAGAAGTATTAACAAACAAAATTGCTACAATAGGTGAAAATATGCATATAAGAAGATTTGTTAGATTTGAAACTCAAAATGGAATGATAGTAAGTTATATCCATGGAGAAGGAAAAATAGGCGTTTTAACTGAAATAGAAGGTGCAGATGAAGTAGTTGGTAAAGATGTATGTATGCAAATAGCAGCAGCTAGACCAGAATTTTTATCAGAAGAAGAAGTACCAGCAGATAGATTAGATAAAGAAAAAGAAATATTAAAAGCACAAGTTATGAATGAAGGAAAACCAGAAGCAGTAGCAGAAAAAATAGTAGCAGGAAGACTTGGAAAATTTTATTCAGAAATCTGTTTATTAGATCAAGAATTTGTTAAAGATCCAAGTAAAAAAGTAGGACAAATGGTTTCAGAAAAAAACGGAAAAGTTATAAGATTTGCAAGATTTGAAAAAGGCGAAGGATTAGAAAAAAGAGAAGAAAACTTTGCAGAAGAAGTTGCAAAACAATTACAATAAGATAAAAACAAAAAAAGAGTTTAAATTGAAACAACATCATTAATAAAATGACATCATAAAAAATAAAAAATTATATAAATCAACTGAAAAAACTATATAAATAGGGGTTGACACAATAATAAAATTATGATAAAATATTCTAGCGTATGTGTATTGACACACATACGCTAGAAAAGATTTTACGCTGGAGGTGTATTTAATATGGCAACAAAAGGAGCAAGAGAACATATAACTTTAGAATGTACAGAATGTCACAATAGAAATTATGTTACAGAAAAAAATAAAAAAAATAATTCTGAAAGATTAGAAGTAAAAAAATATTGTAGATTCTGCAAAAAAACAACATCACATAAAGAAACAAAATAATCCTTGTATTTTTAATTAGGAGGAACCAAAAAAATGGCTAAAAAGAAATCAAAAAACAATAAAAAACAAATTAAAAAAGTTACCAAACCAACAGAAAAAATAGAAAATGAAGAAATACAAGAAGATACAGAAGTAATTGAAGAAGTTAATAAAGATGATACTTCAAAAAAAGATATCAAGAAAAATAAAGAATCTAAAAAAGATAAAAAGAGTGCAAAATTAGAAAAAAAAGCAAATAAATCACATTGGTTTAAAGATTTTAAGGCAGAACTTAAAAAAATTATTTGGCCAAATAGAAAAGAATTAACAAATAACACTATAGTAGTTATTGTAGTAGTTATAATTGTTTCTGTATTAGTATTTGTATTGGACTTAATTTTTAAAGAATTAACAACACTTGGAGTTAAACAAATAGAGAAACTTCAAGGTGATTCAAACATTGTAAATGAAATGGTAATTGATAATGAAGTCTCAGAAAATGTAGTTGCCGATGATGAAGAAGGAACAGAGTTAAATCAAACAAATACAAGCACAGAAGAATAAGTACTAATAAATATTTTTTAAGGAGTCGAGTTATGTCTCAAAAGGATTATGATTTAGAACCAAGATGGTATGTAGTTCATACATATTCAGGATATGAAAATAAGGTAAAAACAGATCTAGAAAAGACTATTAAGAATAGAGAATTACAAGATTACTTCTTTGATATAATAGTTCCTATGGAAGAGCAAATAGAAATAAAAGAAGGAAAAAGAAAAACAAATTTGAAAAAAGTTTTTCCTGGTTATGTTTTAGTAAAAATGATTGTTACAGAAGAAACTTGGTATATTGTTAGAAATACTAGAGGTGTAACAGGATTTGTTGGATCAGG
>CANQMY010000019.1 GCA_947625075.1 uncultured Clostridia bacterium | reverse complement strand
GTAAAGAGTAATATTTAAAAGTGTTAGGAGAAAAAGTTTATGCAAAATTTAAATGAATATAAGGAACACGAGATTAAAGTTTTAGATGTAAATATAGATGATTTAACAAAAAAATTAGAAGAAATAGGTGCAAAAAAAGTATATGATAGTGTCAGAACAATTATTACTCTTGATACTGAAAATAAGTATTTTTTGAAAGAAAAAGATAAATTAATAAGAGTTACTGATGAGGGAACCATAAAAGTAACTATGCATGTCCATCAAAGTAATCCTGAAATAAAAGCAGGAATTAAATTCAAGACAAGTAGATTAAAAGAAACTATGGATTTCTTTCATGAAATGGGATTAAATCCAATAAGCAAAGTGAAGGCAGCAAGGATTTCATATGAATTAGGAAAGATTGATTTTGATATAGATAAATTTCCAGCAATTCCTTATTTTTTAGAAATAGATATAGAATATATAAAAGAAGAAGGATATACAGTAGAATCATTGTTGAAAATATTAGGATTAGAGAATAATAAAGTAGTAGTTATGGGAACAGAGGATATACATAAACTTTATAATATTGATTATTTTGAAGTTTATAAGGATAAAAAATAATATTTTACATAAGAATAAATAAAATGTGATATACTTTAATAAATTGATTGATATTATATCAATCGTGGTGAGAATCAAAAAGTTGTAAATATCTACGTCAATCTCACAAATAAGGTATATGTTGGAACTACATAGCAATAATTCAAGCAAAATATTAATAAAATTATTGACTTTTTTTAATAATCTATGTATAATAAATATAGGAAATGAATAACCGCAGTGAATGCGGTTACCACTACATATAGTTATAACAACACATTCGCAATTTGGTAGAGAGCAGAATGTGTTGTTATTTTATTCCTTATCTATTATTGAATTTACATATTTTATGTATAAAATCGTCAATAAGGCTACGTTTATTGTTGTTGATGCCATTAAGGCATAAATTAAAAATAGTATAAAACTCATAAACACCACCTCACTTTCCGATAACAAAAGTTATCTAGTGCAGTGGCAACACATCTACTACAATGTTCATTTCCTATGTCAGTCAGTATAGCATATATCTTACAATAAATCAATAGAAAAAAGAACAAAATTTCGAGAATCTTTTTTGAAAAAATTACTTGTTATTTATTTAATAATTTGCTACTATAATTATAGCTTGATTGATTTTTATATCAATCGTCAAGAGAGCTGATGACGAGTTGTAAATATCTACGTCGTCGGCACCAAAAAATGTATATGATCTAACCATGAAAAGAGCTTGCATACTTGTTATGCAAGCTCTTTCATTATATGAGGATTATTGCATAAATAATTCTTTTAATAATTCAATTTCCATGGAATCTTCCAGCTGATCCTCCTCATTATTTTCCTCATACTCTTCCGCTTGTTTCAGTTCTTCTTGAGTTAAAGCAATGTTTTTGTCTATAGTAAAGATATAGAGAGGCTTTCCTTTTGTAAAAGCCTGTACCAGCTCTGACTTTACAAGTGTAACAACAAAGCCTTCACTTTCAAAGTAGTTGATAACCTCAGGGTAAATATCTCCTACGTATACATAGGAACTGTCGCCGTCTTTCCGTTCTGCAGGAATTTTTTTCAAACAATTTTCAATAAATTCCCTTTGCATTTTTAACATTTTGATTTTAATTTCTTTTGCCAACATGGTTGTTTCCTCCTTATTGTTGTTTGTTTGGTTGGAAAAGTATAATAATAACTATTTAGTTATTTGGTACTTGAAAATAGTACTAATCGTACCGTTTAACTCTTTATATTTTACCATATTTTGCTTACTTTGTAAATATATTTTTTAAAAAAAATTAACATAATATGATTTATTATTTAAAAACTTTAATAAATGTTAATTTATAACGACTCTAATAATATATTTCAAATAAATATAAAACAGTGGGACCGAAATCGATCCCACCTTTTTTTACCTATTCACCATATACTATCCTTGTTGAGGAATATACCCTCATTACAGACAGCACTTTCTCTGCCCATGTATCGGTTTCGCAGTAAGTTTTATTTATCTCTGCTGCTGTACATCCATTTTTTAACATATTTTTATAAATGCACTTAACCGCTGCTTTAACTCCTTCTTTGTCAGAATCAAAGCTCATGAGTTCTCCTTTATAAGTTAACCCTCCAAAATTATTAAGTTTTTCACATGCATTGGAGTCAAAATGACCTGTTTCTAATGCCATAACTCCAATTGCAAAAATTTCATTTATTGGAGAATCTTCTATTTCCTCAATAATGCCATCAGCAATATCTCTTGCCTTTTCTGACGGTACAAGCAAAATTCCATTTTCACTCTTGGCATTAAGGAGTATTTGATACAGCTCATCGGCAGTAAATCCAACCACTTGTGACATATCCATGTCATCAGTAATTTCTTCCATGCCTTCTAGCTTTTCCATTGCACCCGCGACAACTGCATCATAGTTTGCGAGTGCTTCCTTAACTTCTTTGTATTTCGAGAGTTCTTTTTGAAGCTCCGGATATTTTTCAAGCTCAACACCAGAAAAATATATATCTAATACAGCTTCTCCCCTCATTTCAGAATAACCCTCTTCAAATGCGGTTGTTGTAAGTTTATTAATAATGCTCTCCGCATTTTCTAAGTCTTCTGAAATCTTTTTGCTTGCCTGTTCCACAAGCTGTTTCCTTTTTTGTCTTTCGACTTCTTCTTTGTACTTTTTTATCTGTTCTTCAAAATCTTGATTTTGTATTTCCTCTCTAGCAGATTTCAAAGAACTTCCTACAGCTTGTGATAATGGTGCAGCCTCTAGCACCTCTGCGCACAGTAAAAAGAGGATTATTACCTCAGCCATAAAAGTTACAGCCACTGTTCCTATTTTTGATAAAATCTTCCTCCTTCTCCGTGCCTTTCTTCGTTGTCGCATGTTTTTTTCCTCCAAAATTTTTTATATATGTATGTAAACAGACAAAGTAGATTAACTTTATCTGGAAAGGTGAATGGTAAATTCTACTATTGAAGTAGGATTTACTTTTTAGTAAAATAAATCAATAAATAAGATTTATCTCGTTTTTTATTATAGCATATTTATATATATTGGTCAAATACAATAATTTCATTAAATATGACTTTATTAATTTTTTTATATTATTTTTTATTTACAAAATTTTTTTGCTATGATATTATTTAAATCAATCAAATAATTTTATAAATTGGAGGTATTTATGACAGAAGCAGATAAAAATTTTATTAATACATGCAAAGAAATATTAGATCATGGTTATTCTTCAAAAGGAACTGGAGTAAGAACTAGATGGGAAGATGGATCAGAAGCAAATTATATTTCAATTGTTGGAGTTACTAATAAATATGATGTTGCAAAAGAATTTCCAATGATTACATTAAGAAATAATACTAATACCGTAAAAAGAGCTATTGATGAAATATTATGGATTTGGCAAAAAAAATCTAATAAAGTTTCTGAATTAAATTCTCATATTTGGGATCAATGGGCAGATGAGAATGGTACTATCGGAAAAGCATACGGATATCAACTTGCTAAAAAATACTCTTTCAAAACTAAAGAAGGTATAAAAGTTATGGATCAAGTTGATTATGTTCTTTATTTACTAAAGAATGATCCTGCAAGCAGACGTATTATGACAAATTTATTTAATCATGAAGAATTAAAAGATATGAGACTTGAACCTTGTGCATATGGTACTCAATGGTTAGTAAAAGAAGGAAAATTACATCTTATTTTAAATCAGCGTTCTCAAGATATGCTTGCAGCAAATGGTTGGAATACAATGCAATATGCTGCTCTTTTACATATGTTTGCTAAAGTTTCTGGATTAGAAGTTGGAACTTTAACTCATAATATTGGTGATTGTCATATATATGATAGGCATATTCCTTTAATAGAAAAATTACTTTCATCAAAATCTATGGATGTTTCTCCACAACTTATAATAAATAATCCTACTAAAAACTTTTATGAATTTAAGGTTGAAGATTTTGAAATTCAAGGATATGATTATAACAAAGATGTAAAATTAGGAAAAATTCCTGTAGCTATATAAATTTTAATAGAAAGGATTTTTAAATGTTAAGTTTAATTGTTGCAAAAGCTAAAAATAATGTAATTGGAAAAGATAATAAGTTAATATGGCATCTACCAGAGGATTTAAAAAGATTTAAAAAGCTTACTTCGGGTCATACTATTATTATGGGAAGAAAAACATTTGAATCTCTTGGAAGAGTTCTTCCTAATAGACATCATATCATTTTATGTAATGATGCACAAATGAATATAACAGATGAAAATGTTGAAGTTTTAGAAGATATTTCAATGCTTGATAAATATATAAAAAACAATGAAGAAAATTTTGTAATAGGTGGAGCTACAATGTATAAATTACTTATGCCATACTGTACAAAAATGTATATAACTGAAATTAATAAAGAATTTGATGGTGATGTTTATTTTCCTGAAATTAATAAAGCTGAATGGAAAATTGTAGATACCGAAAAAGGATTAAAAGATGAAAATAATCCTTTTGACTATGAATACGTAACATATGAACGAATATAAAAAATAAATAAACTAGCACTATAATTATAAAATGATATTGATTAGATAATTCATTTCATTGTAAGGTGCTAGTTTTTATTTATATTATTGATATTTACATTAAATATTTTTTTACTATTTCATAAAATAACTGTGTTCCTATTAAAATTGGTTTTATTCCTACAGTAAAGTTTTCATTATGCTGAGGATAATATTCTTCTCTTTGACAACCAATAAATATCATTGCTCCTGAAACTTTTTCTAGAAAATAAGAAAAATCCTCTGAACACATTGTTCTATAATTTTTTTCCACTTTTTCTACAATTTTTGTTGATAATTCTTGTATTACTTTAGCTTCATCTTTTGAATTAATTGTAGCAGGATAGTTTCCTAAAAACTCTATTTCTGCTTTTCCATTCATATTACTTGCAATTTTTTCTACATTGTTTTTTAGTTCTTCCTTAACCCTTTTTCTAATCTCATTATTGTATGTTCTTAAAATTCCCTTTAAATACACTTTATCAGGTATAACATTATTATTTTTTCCACCTGTTATTGCAGTTACTCCCAAAACAACTTTCTTATCTGGTTCTACATTTAATACTGCCATTTCTTTTATCTTTTTTCCAATTATATTTGCTATATATATTGGGTCAACACATTTTTCAGGCATAGCAGCATGTCCACCTTTTCCATATATAGTTATACTAAATGGATCTGTTGATGCCATTACACTACCTTCTTTTATTCCAATAGTGTCTTCTTTTAACTCACTCCATACATGTATAGCAAATGCTTTATCTACTTTAGGATTCTCCAATGCTCCATTTTGTATCATTGGATTTGCCCCTCCATCTCCTTCTTCATCTGGTTGAAAAAGCAATTTTACAGTTCCTTTTATTTTATCCTTATTTTCTATCAATATCTTTGCTAATGAAAGAAGAATAGTCATGTGTGCATCATGTCCACATGTATGCTTTGCTCTTCCCGTATCATCCATAATTACTGCATCCATATCACTTCTAAATAATATACATGGACCATTTTCCTTTCCTTCTAATGTGGCAATTATTCCAGTTTTATAAATATCAGTATTTAGATTTTTATACCCCATATCTTTTAATCTTTTTATTATATAACTAGATGTTTTAATTTCCTTTAATCCTGGTTCTGGATTGTTCCAAAAAAAATTTTTATCTTCTAACATTTGTGATTTTAAATCACATACAACCTTTTCAATATTCATCTTTTATTAATTTATGTTATAAGTAATAACATATTCCTTTCTATTTAAATAATTTTACTATTCTTGACATAGCTTCTTTAGTATTTTCTTTACTTGAAAATGCTGTTAAGCGAAAATAACCTTCTCCATACTTTCCAAATCCAACTCCCGGCGTTCCTACAACTGCCGCTTCATTTAATAATTTATCAAAAAAGTCCCAAGATTTCATATTGTTAGGCGTTTTTAACCATATATATGGCGAGTTTATTCCTCCATATACTTCAAATCCGACTTTTTCTAATTCTTCTTTTATATATTTAGCATTTTGTTTATAATAATTTATATTTTCAATTATTTCTTTTTGTCCTTGCTCAGAATATACAGCTTCCGCAGCTCTTTGTGTTATATACGAAGCAGCACCAAATTTTGTGCTTTGTCTTCTCCTCCATAAAGAATTTAAATTGATTTGTTCTTTTTTTACTGTAAACGCCTTTAATTCTTTAGGTACTACTGTAAATGAACATCTAACACCAGTAAATCCAGCCAGTTTTGAAAAACTTCTAAATTCAATTGCTACACTTTTTGAACCTTCTATTTCATATATACTATGTGGTATTTCCTCATCAGAAATGAATGATTCATATACAGAATCATATAAGATGATACTATTATTTTCTATAGCATATTTCACCCATTTTTCTAGTTGCTTTTTATTTAGTACTGATCCAGTAGGATTATTTGGTGAACACAAATAAATGATATCTACATGTTCTTTTGGAATATCAGGTATAAAATTATTTTCTTTTGTAGCTTTTAAGTATGTGATTTCATTTCTTCCCATCATTATATTTGTGTCTCTATATGCCGGATAAACAGGATTCATTAATGCTACTTTATTATCTAATGAAAATAATTCTATAATTCCTGCTAAATCTCCTTTTGTTCCAGCAGCAATGAATATTTCATCTTTGTCAAGGCATACTCCTCTTGTTTCATATTCAACTTCATTAATTCTTTCTATTAAAAAATCATATCCTTGTACTATTCCATATCCTTTAAATGTTTCTTGTTTTGCCATTTCATCAACTGCTTTATGCATTGCTTTTATTACTGATGGAACTAAAGGCAATGATACATCTCCTATTCCTAAACTTATTATCTTCTTATCAGGATATTTTTTCTTATATTCATTAGTTTTAGAAGAAATTTTTGAAAATAAATAATCTTCTTTTAAATTTAAAAAATTTTCATTTACCTTTGACATATTAAGTTCATTCCTTTCATATCACATTTACTTAATAGTTTTAAAATTATAATTTTAATGTTGCAAAATAATCTTCCTTGTTTTCTGCTCTTCTAATTAATTCTATCTCTCCATTTTCTTTTAATAATAATTCAGCTGATCTTAATTTTCCATTATAATTATATCCCATAGAAAAACCATGTGCACCCGAATCATGTATAAATATATAATCTCCTACTTCTATTTTAGGTAAATTTCTATCAATTGCAAATTTATCACTATTTTCACATAAACCACCTATTACATCATATTTTTCAGTTTTCTTTTCATTTTCTTTTCCTAAAACTGAAATATGATGATATGCACCATATATTGCAGGTCTCATTAAATTTGCCGCACAAGCATCTACTCCAATATAATGTTTATATGTATCTTTTTTATGTATTACCTTTGTTATTAAAGCACCATTAGATGCTAACATATATCTTCCAAGTTCTGTATATATTTCTACATTTTTTATTCCGTTTTTTACAAGTATATCATTATATCTTTTTTCTACTTCTTTTCCTATCTCAAAAATATCTACTGGTTCTTCTTCAGGTTTATATGGTATACCTATTCCTCCAGATAAATTTACAAAAGATAGTTCTATTCCTGTTTCTTGTTTTATTTCTACTATAAGCTTAAATAATTTTTCTGCTAATAAAGGATAATATTTATTATTATTTTGTGCACTTGCTAAAAAGGCATGAACTCCAAGTTTCTTAACTCCTTCGTTTTTTAATTCTATATATGATTTTTTTATTTGTTCTTTTGTCATTCCATATTTTGCTTCCTTTGGCTCTCCCATAATTTGTCCATTTATAACAAAATCTTCTCCAGGATTATATCTACAACACATTTTATCTAAAAAAGGCAAATTTAATTTTTTATAAAAATCAATATGTTCAATATCGTCAAAATTGATAGTTGCATTCAATTTAGTTGCTAATCTAAAATCTTCTGCTGGAGTATCGTTTGATGAAAACATTATATCTTCCCCAGATATATTGCAAAATTCATTAACTAGCTCTAACTCTACTATGGTCGCACAGTCAACTCCACAATGTTCTTGCTTTAATATATTAATTATTTTAGGATTTGGCGTTGCCTTTACAGCAAAATATTCTTTAAAACCTTTATTCCATGAAAATGCTTTATATAAATTTCTTGCAGTTTCTCTAATTCCTCTTTCATTATATATATAATATGGTGTTGGATATTTTTTTTGTATTTCTTCTACTTCATTTTTACTTATAAAAGGTATCTTTTCCATAATATTTTCCTTTCAACTAAATAAATAGCTTCCCTTGGACAAAGATGTCCAAGGGAAACGACCTTCACTGATCTTTTTCTATGGTCTCAGCAAATCTTCCAGTTCTACTTTGCCCCCATATTTGATTATAATGGGTACCGCCTTTGCAAGAGTAATTCCATCAAATGATGATTCAATCATCTTCGTTCCAGGAATTACAACCGCCTCTTCAGGAACAACAATCTGTCCTTTATCATTAGGCGTTATAACACTTGCATTCACATTATCATATACAGGCGTGCTACCTGTAATTGTTACTCCGGCACCGATTATTGCGCCCTTCTTTACGATTGCACCTTCAGTGATTTGCGAACCTGCTCCAATAAATGCATTATCCTCTATTATTACAGGATATGCTCCTACAGGTTCTAGTACGCCTCCAATGATTGCACCCGCACCTATATGCACATTTTTTCCAATCTGTGCACATGAACCAACTAATGCTAAAGAATCAACCATCGATCCCTCGTCAATGTATGCTCCGATGTTGGCATAACTAGGTGGCATAAATGTCACTCCTCTTCCAAGATACACACCGTCTCTTACAGATACTGTCGAGGAAACCTTTCTTACCTTTTCAGATAATATGATTTTTCTCTCACCTAAGGTATCCTTGTCAATCGATCCGTCACCGTACTCTACTACTTCTCCGAATTTGAATCCCAAAAGAATGAACTCTTTTACCCAGGTGTTAACAACCCAGTCGTTACCATCTTTGGAAGCTACTCTTACTGTCCCAGAGTTTAATTCTTCCTTAAATTCCTTCCAAATCGGTAAAAATGTCTCTCTTGTGAGATTGTCCTTCTTCTGTAATACCTCAAAATAGTCTCTCATTTTTTCCTCCTTCTGAAGCAATGCAGTGTTAACAGTTCCCATTATTATGATAGTAAACTTTATACTCAGACATTAAAATATTCTTTAAAGTCTTATATATTTATTCTATCTATAATGTGTGTACATTATATCATTGTGCCTTATATATGTCAATTGTTTGTAGCGCTTTCACGTTTTTTATTAAATTACTTTAATTTTTATTACACTTTTTAATCAAATAACTAAATATTATTTTTATATTTTCTTAATCTTAAGGCATTAATAATTACAGTTATACTGCTTAATACCATAGCTAAACTTGCAATCATTGGATTTATTGATATTCCAATTGGTTTGAATAATCCAATTGCAATAGGAATCATTAAAAAGTTGTAGAAAAATGCCCAAAATAAATTTTGTTTTATATTCTTTATTGTTCTTTTACTAATGTTAATTAAATCTATAACACATTTTAAATCATTATTAGTTAATATAACATCTGATGAGTCCATAGCGATATCAGTTCCACTATTTACACTCACACCTATATCTGCTCTTGCTAATGCTGGACTATCATTTATTCCATCTCCTATCATCATTACAAATCTGTTTGATTTTTTTAAATCTTTTATAACATTTTCTTTTTCACTTGGAAGTACATTTGAAATTACCTTTGTTATACCTATTTCATTTGCAATTTTTTCTGCTACATTTTTATTATCTCCTGTAAGCATAATCGTTTCTATATTATTTTTATTTAAAATTTTTATAACATCTTTCACATTTTTTCTTACAACATCATTTACTCCTATAAGAGCAATAATTTTCATATTTTTTATTACATAAACAATGCTATTTCCGGTCATCAGACAATATTTTTTCATCTTCTAAAAATTTATTTTCAATTTTATATTTTTCTAAAATTTTTGAATTTCCAACTATAATTTCTCCGCCTGATATTTTTCCTATAACTCCCATTCCAGATATATTTTCAAAATCTTTAACATCTAAAAGTTTTATAGATTTTTCTTCTAAATAGCTTGTAAATGCTTTTCCTATAGGATGTGAACTTTTACTTTCTATACTTCCTACTAATTGAATAAGCTCTTTTTCATTTAAGTCACTATAGTTATTTATTTTCGATATTCTTGGTTTTCCATAAGTTAATGTCCCTGTTTTATCAAATACTATTGTATTAGTTTTTACAGCATTTTCTAAAATTTCACTTTTCTTTATTAAAATTCCATTATTAGCACATAATCCTTCACTTACAATTATTGCTAAAGGAGTTGCTAAACCTAAACTACAAGGACAAGCTACTACTAATACTGTAACAAAATTTAAGATTGCTTCACTCAATTCTTTTCCAGATAATAAATATCCTATAAAAGTAAATACTGCTATTAATAATACTACTGGTACAAAATATCCAGATACTTTATCTGCCACCCTTGCAATTGGCATTTTGCTATTACTTGCTTCTATAACTAATTTAACAATTTCAGATACTGTAGATTCCTTTCCTATTTTTTCAGCTTTATATTCTATATATCCATCATAATTCATGCTTCCAGCTAAAACTGTATCATTTTCTTTCTTTAATACAGGCATACTTTCACCTGTAATAAAACTTTCATCTAAATGTGTTTTTCCTAATACTATTTTTCCATCTACAGCTATTTTTTCTCCAGCTCTGGCAACTAATATATCTCCTTTTTTTATTTCATCAAGAGTTACAGTTTTTTCTTTTCCATCAATTTTTATAACAGCTTTATTAGGTGTTATATTTACAAGTTTTTGTATTGCTTCTTTAGTTTTATTTTTGCTTACTCTATCTATATATCTTCCGAGTTTTATGAAATATATTACTATTGCAGAAGATTCAAAATATAAGTTCATTACTAAACTATGATTTCCCATAAATACTAAAAACATATTATAAGTGCTATAAAGAAAACTTGTTAAAACTCCTATTCCAACTAAAGTATCCATATTAGGAATTCTTTTAATTAAATTTTTTATACCATTTTTTAATATATCAAAACCATATCCAATAAAAAATAATGTAAGTATAAATAAACTTATCATATAATTTATAGGATTTTTATGCATATCTAAAAATTCTACAATTGGCAAATTTATCATCTGTCCCATAGATATATACATTAATGCAATTGCTAAAAAAGTATAAATTATAAATAATATTTTTTCTTTTTTATTTTTATCTTCATTTTTTATTTCTTTAAATTCACCTAGACTTTTAAATCCAGCATCTTTTACAAACTTTTCTAATTGCTCAATATTTAAAATTTTTTCATCATATTCAATAGTAGCATTTGCCATTACTAAATTGACAAATGCTTTTTCTATTCCTTTTTGTTTATTTAAATATTTCTCTAATCCATTTGAACAAGCTGAACAAGTCATTCCTTCAATAGATAAAGTTATTTTTTTCATTTTTTTATTCCTTTACAACTTCAAATCCAATATCTTCAATTTTATTCTTTAAATCGTTTTCTGATATTTCTTTACTAGTTTTAACTTTTACAATTCCTAAATTATGATCAGCTAAAACCTCTTCAACTCCATCTAAATTTTCTAGAGCATTTTTTACTCTATTTTCACATCCATTGCAAACCATTCCATTTACTTTAATTTCAATTTCTTTCATAATATTTCTCCTTTTTTATTTAATTTTTTATAATTTAATATTTATTTTTCCAATAATTTTTGAAATTTATCACTAAATTCTTTATTTACTTTTTTTA
>CANQMY010000018.1 GCA_947625075.1 uncultured Clostridia bacterium | reverse complement strand
CCAAATTATAAAAGGACAGCAGAAAAACTGGAAGAATTTATGAATGAATTTAGAAGTAAGTTTTTAGATATGCAAAGGCATTGATAGAATAAAGCAAGTGGTTGTTTATAATTAATATAATTTATGGACGAAAGAAAACAAAAATAAAATTTAAAAATCGTTGAAATATCAACGATTTTTGTTTCACTATAAATGTGTAATATAATTAAATTTGGACGAAAAGAAACGAATATGGTCAAAAAGTATTGATAAAAAATTTAAAAACTGAATATATGTTAATTATAAAATATCTAAAGCAAAATATTCAAGGTACAAAAGAAAGCTTTGAAAAAATATTAAATTTAGGAAAAAGTGCTACAATTAATATTTTAAATGAAATGTTAGAAAGAGAAATTATAGAAAAGATAGGACTTTCAAAAAATATAGTATATAAATTGAAATAGAATAATAAAAGGAGAAATATGATTGGACTAATATTTATCAAGAGCTTTCAAATAAACTTATAGAATATAAAAATAATAGAACAGAGTTAATTAATAAACTAAAAAATGTATATGAAGAGATAAACTTAAAGTATCCATTAGAATATAAAGGTGAAGAATTAAACAATGTGGATCCATTTACTATTATAGGTTACCTTTAATAAAGGAATTACAAATGATAATAGAATAAAAATAATATCTAAAATTAAAGAAAAATTTAACTTAATTTCTGATGTACAAACAGATTTTTCTGGAATACCAATTCTTAATAATCAAAGAGCTTGGTTTTTTGTTCATACAAGAAATGATGATATAGAGAACCTATAGAAGATAGTTTCAAGAGCTTAAATTACTTTAAACAGTTTAGTAATATGTTTTCTACAGAAATGCAGTTTCAGCAACAACTACAAAATACATTGTCTTATGGTTATGATATAAAGCCAAACCTATTACAAAATGAAGAGAGTGAAGAAAATAATGAAGAAAATGAATGAGAAAACTTGCAAATTTATTTTTCTATTTTTTAATGCAATTATGAAGATTCTCTAAATCATGAAATTCATTATTTATATTTTTGTAAATTTATTTTCTGCAAATAGCGAATATTTTCGGAAATTTTATAAAAATTTAAAAGAAGGTTGTTAATAAAATAATTTTATGATATAAAATAGGAAGCGAAAGGAATAAATGCTAATGATGAATAATGAAAATATTTTAAATTTTATAAATAAATTAAAAAAACAATATTCATTAAAAACAATATTCAGTATTTTAATAAATTGCTTTTTAATATCTAAAATAAGAACAAAAGAATCTAATGGGGACGATATTTTAAGAAGCGTGTATCCATATATTTTTGAAAAAATAGATTATAATTATGATAGTGAAGAAGCAATATCTATAATAAATTATTTTTCTAAAACAAATGAAAATGATATGATTGGATATTTATACGAAAATACAATGTCATTAAAAGATAAAAAAGATGCTGGAAGTTTTTATACACGTTCTAATGAAATTATAGATTATATTATTAATAATATAAAAATAGATGAAAATACACGTATTCTTGAACCTTCTTGTGGCTCTGGGGTATTTTTAATAGAAATTATCAATAAAATAAAAAGAAATAGTAAAGAAACTAATAAAGCAATATTATTAAAAAAAATCTTTGATAATATTGAAGCAAATGATATTGATAGTATGGCTTGTAAGATTACAGAAGTTAATATTCTTTGTGCTTTAATAAAAGATATAAAAGCAATATACATAAAAAATAATAATTTTAAACTTCCAAAATTAAAAATATATAATTATGATTTTTGTGAGAAAAATATAAAAAATAAATATGACATTATTGTAGGAAATCCACCATTTGTTACTTTGTATGGTAGAAGAAGTAGAAATATGACAGAGGAGAAAAGAGCATGTTATAATAAATTTAAGTTTGTTATTGATAAAAAGAAAAATAATAAGTTCAATTTATCTATGTTCTTTATTGAAAATTCGTTAGACTTATTGAAAACAAATGGAAAGTTATCTTTTATATTAGATATATCTTTTTTTGAAGATGCTTATATAGATATGAGAAAATATTTATTAGATAATTATACTATCGAAGCGTTAACAACAAATGTAAATGGATTTGAAAATGTTGCAAGTAATCAAATTATTTTAACAGTACTTAATAAAAAATCAAATATTAAAGATAATGTTAGATATTTTAATTATTCAACAAAAGAAACTAAGTTTTTTAATCAAGAAATTTGGAATAGAAAAGATAAAAAATATAATTATTTACTGCCTCTAGATGGAATGAAAAAAGAAATTATAGATACAATGGAAAAAAATAAAAAACTTGATAATTATTTTCCAGGAAAGGCATTAAGAACGTGTTGTGCATTAACAGGTAGAACAGATGATTTTATTGTAGAAAAAGATAAGAAAACTAATAACGAAATATTTCCTTATCTAGAAGGTTCTAAAGGAATTAAATATAAATTTTCAAAACCTAGTCCTTTCAGGTATATTGAATATAATTATGACTTGCAACTGAAGATTTCAGATGAATTTAAAATTCAATTAGAAGCTTTAGGGGTAAAAAACAAAAAAAGAATAACTTTAGGAGATAAAGAATGCTATAAATCACCTAAAATATTTATAAGGCAAAGTGCAAGCGAAATCATATCTACATATACTGATAAAAATTATGCAGCAAATAATAGTTTATATATTTTAAGTTTAAAAAGTAATGATGAAGATTCAATAAAAAAACTTAAATATACAAATGGAATATTGAATAGCGAATTAGTATCATATTTTGCTTTATCTACTAATGTTATAAGAGTTGGAGATGGAAAAACTCCACAAATAAAGATTTCAGATTTAAAGAGAATTCCAATAGCCATAGCAAGTGATGATGATTTTAATAAGGTTATAGAATTATCAGATAAATTACAAGAAAGATTTACTAAGAATAAATATAGTGAATTAAATAAATTAGTATATAAAATATATGGAATTTCAGAGGAACAAGAAAAATACATTGAAAAAGCAATGAGTTAAATCATTGCTTTTTTATGAGTTGAATTTCTTTTATTTTATTGAATATAGAATCAAGTTCTTCATTTTTCTTTATTGCTTTTCTGATGATTCTATTGTTTGATTCTTTATATTTTTGTAAAAATAAATCAAGAAATTCCTCTTTAGTTCTGTACTCTTCTGGCTCGTGAATGTTAACTTGAAATTGTGGTTTGGGATTTATTCTCACACTATGATGAATATCTTTTAAGAAAACAACTTTTACATAATCATTATTGTTAAATGGTATGAATTTTGTTTTGTTATCATCTGTTGATACATATTCAAAAAATACAAACATTAGGTAAAAATGACCGTCTAGCATAAATTTAATAACTTTCGTTGGGGTACCTAAATCAGGATTACTATCATTATAGCTGAATTTACTAGCTTTTATATCGCCCCATATTACATCGTCGAAATGAAAGTTATCTGAATCATATTTGTAATAAAACCTAAAATCAAAAGGATTTTTGGTTTTCCCTTTTGGAGCTGAATCTGCATTATAGATTCTAGGATGATTATTTTCAGCTAGTAGTTTTACAAAATAATCTTCTAAATAATCACTAATTTCAGCGCCACTTCTTGAGCGAGAGCTAATTGGCAATATGTAATTATGAATCGATAGAATTTTTTCAAAGACTTTTTTAATATCATCTTTCATCATATTTTCAAAATCATTTATGTCCATGGAAGTTCCTCCTTTCGCTAAAAAGTACAAAATTATATTATCATTATTTTAGAATTATTTAAATAGTTAAAATTAAATTTATAGTAATTAGTTATGAAATAGACGAAAAAAAGACAAAAAACTAGTTGCTAGTGATTTACTTTTATGATAATATAAATAAAAAGTTTAAAGGAGGATTGGTAATGAAAAAAAATACTAAAACCACAAAATTATTAAAAATATTAATAATTATAGTATCAGTAATCATTCTTTGTATTTTAATTAATACAATAAGAAAGTTTATTATTATTTCAAAATTACAAAATGAGTTATCAGAGTATTCAAAATCTACTAATTATTATACTAAAACTACAATAATAGATAATGAACAAAATAAAGTAATTATGGAATATTATAAAAAAGATAATAAGCAAATGGTAAAAATTCAAAAAATGGAAAATAATGGCTTAGCAACAACTTTGATGTATGATAATGGAAATTCAGTAAATACTTATTTTGAAACAGAACAACAAAAGGTTGCAAAAATAAATAGTGGAATGGATATAAATGTTAATTTATATAATCATTTAGAGAGTTATAATAGTTGGAATACTTTTTGTAATTGTTTTTTGGCTAATATAAAATCGGAGAATGTTGATGGAAATGATTGTTATGCTATTGAAAATTTTAATTCATTAACATCTTTACCTAAAAATTCAAAAATTTATGTAAATAAAGAGAACGGTTTACTTATTAAGAGTATAGAGGAATCTCAAACAACCAATAAAACTTATGAATTCCGGAAATGTTAAAGAAGAAATTTTTGATGAACCAAACATAGAAAATTACGTAAGGATTTAAAAACATTATATGAATAAAGAGCGAAAAAAGAAGTAAGGCAGATTGAAAAATCTGTCTTTAATTATGGCAAATGTAATTTCTAAATAATTATTTATAAACAAACACTTGTTTTTACAAAATAAAGATGATATAATAAACTAGAAATTAGGAGGTGATTAGTGTGAGTATATATTGTTGTATAGACTTAAAGAGTTTTTATGCCTCTGTAGAATGTAGAGAAAGAGGACTAGATCCTCTAAAAACAAACTTAGTTGTTGCAGATAAATCAAGAACTGAAAAAACAATATGTCTTGCAGTTACACCTTCTTTAAAAGCATATGGGATACCTGGTAGAGCAAGATTATTTGAAGTAGTTCAAAAAGTAAATGAAATAAATTATGAAAGAAAGATAAGAGCAAAAAATCATCAATTTGAAGGGGAATCTTATGATGATATTGAATTGAAAAATAATTTTAATTTAAAATTGGATTACATTATTGCTAAGCCAAGAATGGCAAAATATATGGAGTACAGTACATTAATTTATAATATTTATTTAAAATATGTTGCACCTGAAGATATATATCCATACTCAATTGATGAAGTCTTTATAGATATTACAGATTATTTAAAAACAGCTAAAATGACGCCGAGACAGATGGTTACAACAATGATATATGATGTTTTTAAAACAACAGGGGTAACCGCAACTGGTGGAATTGGAACAAATATGTATCTTGCAAAAATTGCATTGGATATTGGTGCAAAACATATTAAGCCAGATAAAAATGGTGTGAGAATAGCAGAATTAGATGAGATGCAATATAGAAAATTATTATGGAATCATAGACCAATTACTGATTTTTGGAGAGTAGGAAAAGGATATGCAAAAAGATTAGAGGCAAAAAATATATTCACCATGGGAGATGTTGCAAGATGTTCGGTTAATAATGAAGAATTGCTATATAAATTATTTGGAATAAATGCAGAATTTTTAATTGACCATGCTTGGGGATATGAACCTTGCACAATGAAAGATGTAAAGGAATTCAAACCTACTACTAATAGCATTAGTTTAGGTCAAGTTTTATCAGCTCCGTACAATTATGAGCAAGCAAAATTGATTGTGAAAGAAATGACAGATTCATTAGTATTAGATTTAGTAGAAAAACATTTTATAACAAATCAGCTTGTGCTAACAATGGAATATGATGTTGAAAATTTAATTAATTCTGAAATAAAAAAATCATACAATGGAGAAATTACAACAGATAGATATGGTAGAAATATACCAAAACATGCACATGGAACGATAAACCTAAAGGAAAGAACTTCATCAACTAAAATAATAATGGAAGCAATACAAGAACTTTATGAAAGAATTATGAACAAAAATCTTTTAGTTAGAAAAATATACGTTGTAGCTAGTAATGTTATTAATGAAAATGAAATTGAAGAGTCAAAACAAGATCAACAAATGAGTTTATTTGTGGATTACAATAAGCAGGAACAAGAAAAAATTGAAAAGAATAATGAGCGAAAAAGAGAAAATAATTTGCAACATGCTATTTTAGATATTAAGAAAAAATATGGAAAGAATGCAATTTTAAAAGGCATGAATCTTGAAAAAGATGGTACTATGAAGGAAAGAAATTCACAAATCGGAGGACATAAGGCATAAAAAATATGAGAATATTGAAGAAAAAATATAGATATTAAAAATTGGAAGAAAATAAAAAAGTAAAAGTGAAGACATAAAAATAGGAGGTAAAAAATGTGGAAAATTATGATGATATTATAAATTTACCACATCATGTATCAAAAAAACATCCACAATTAAGTATGGAACAACGAGCAGCACAATTTGCTCCTTTTGCAGCACTTACAGGATATGATGAAAAAGTAAAAGAAACAGCAAGATTAACTGAAGCAAGAATTGATATTCGGTGAAGAAGAAAAAAACATGATAAATAATAAGCTTCAAAAAATAAAAAATAACATAGCAAATAAACCAAAAGTAACAATTAAATATTTTGTACCTGATTTAAAAAAGTCTGGAGGAAAATATGTTACTGTAATTGATAATGTTAAAAAAATTAATGAATATAAGCATTGTTTAATAATGGTTAGTCAAATTGAAATTCCAATTAGTGAAATAATAGAGATACATATAAAAAATTGACATAAGAATGGTATGAATGATAAAATATATAGCATAAAAAAGGAAGATAAATAAATATGGAATTGTATGAAAAAAATGGAAATATACTATACATTTTAAATGTATTAAAAAAATATAGTGATGAAGATCATATGCTATCTTCAACTGATATACAAACAAAAATTAAAGAGATATATGACGTTGATATTGATAGTAGGACAATAAGAAGAAATATTAACTTATTAAAATATAAATTTGATTATGATATAAGTACAAGAAAAGAAAATGGAAAAGGATATTATATCAATAGAGATCCAGAAACAGATTTTGAACCAGGAGAAGTAAGAGCAATAATTGATAACTTTTGCTATGCAAATTACATTGTTCCATCTGTTGCTAAAAATATTATTAGAAAGTGCAAAAACATCCAAACAGTATATGAAAATGAAAAAATAAAAGATTATCAAATATATGCTAATGATTCTAAAACCGAAAATGTAGAAGTAATAAAAAATATAGAAGATATATCAAATAGTATTTTTCTTAGCAAAAAGATAAAATTTGAATATTGGAAATATGCAATAACTGATAAGTTAGAAAAGAAAATCGTAAGTGAGCCAGTAGTTTCTCCTTATGCTATTGTTTATAAAAAGCAAGAATTTTACTTAATTGCAGAAAAAGAAGGAAAAGACGAATTTTATAATTATAGAATCGATAGAATGAAAAACATACAAATTCTTGATGAAGAAATAACAGTTAAAAAGAAAAAAAGTGAGATAAAAGATTTTGCAGAATCTTCAACTGAAATGTTTGGAGGTAAGAAAGAAGAAATAGAATCTATATGTCATATGTTGTTGTTAGATACTATTTTTGATACATTTGGAAAGAATGTTACAATTGAAAAAATACCAAATGATGAAGAACATTTTAAATTTTTAGTTGATACAAATCCATTAGGATTTAAAATGTGGGCAATGAGAAATATCGATTTAGTTGAAGTAAAAAGACCTTTATCACTTAGAAAAGAAATGCAAAATGTAATAAAGGAAGCAGAAAAAAAATATAATAAATAACATAAAAAAGTTTTTAAATTTTTTAAAAGCTTTTTGGTACTATAAAAGTATAATAGTTAATTGCTATTTTAAGTAATTGATTATTGTACTTTTTTGTGCTATTTAAAAATCAATATAAAGATTGAAATGACTGAATAAGACTAGGTAAATTAATAATTGGAATGTACAGCTATAATACAATATGTGACCAGATAGGTTGAGATTTTTTTATTATATCGTATAATTTTTATAATAAATTTAGTGAATAATTTTTTGCTAAAAGTATTTTACAACAGTAATAATAAGAGAAATCTATGTAATTTAGGAGGAGTAAAAATGGTAAAAAAATATGTATTAGATGCAGAAGATGAGGAAATATTAAATGAATTAGATAATTTATGTGGAGTAGTACAAAACAAAGAAATATTAAGAGAAATTATACTTTACATAAAATTACATCAGAATAATGAGCTAGATTTAGGAAATTTTAATATACTTATAAGAAATAACTCTTCATACAATTTATTAAATGATTTTGTAAAAATTATTGCTAAAATATTTTTTAAGTATAATATAATTGAGAATGATAGAATATGTTATTTAGACAAAAATATAAGTGGTAGAAGAGATTGCCCGTTTGATAAAATATCTGGAATTGAAGAATCTATAGTTGTTATCAATGAAAGAAAATTAAGAATTGAGTACAGTGAAGAATTAGATAACTTAAAAAGAATTACAGATTTATTCAAGAATAAAGTATTTATTTTTGAAGATACAAATTATTGTGAAGGAGAAGCAGATGGAGAACTTGGAGATTTAATTTCATTTAGAATGACAATAGATAAAATATCTTTAGATGATAAAATTATGTATTGCAAAAATAAGTTTAACGAATATAATTTAACATACAAAAAGCAGGACTTGAATGACTATGCAGATGTACCATTTTGGAAATTAAAGAATATGGTTACAAAATTGATTATAGACTGTAAAAGCAGAAATTTAGATTTTGTAGATAAACAAATGTTAAGGAAAAATAAAGAGTTTTATGCAAATGATACGACTAAAAGAAGAAATGATAGAAAAGGTAAAAGACAAGAAAAGAATACAAAAGAAGAATTAGACGATTTGATTGGTTTAGATAACATAAAAAAACAGTTAGATAAAATCCTTAATTATGTAAAATTAAATAAAGAAAGAGGAAATATGCCATCTTTACATATGTGTTTTACAGGTAATCCTGGTACAGGAAAAACAAGTATAGCAAGAGTAATTGGAAAAATATTTGAAGAAGAAAATATTTTGAGTGGAGATGGAGATTTTGTGGAAATTCATGGAAGAGACTTAGTTGACAAATATGTAGGATGGACAGCACAAAAGGTACATAATACAGTTGAAAAAGCAATTGGAGGAGTATTATTTATTGATGAAGCCTATAGTTTAGTTGCAGATAGAAGGGGAAGCTTTGAAGATGAAGCTATAGCAACATTAATAAAAGAAATGGAAGACCATAGAAATGAGATATGTATCATACTTGCAGGATACACTGAAGAAATGAAAAATTTATTAAAACTTAATCCAGGGTTTGAGAGTAGAATACAGTTTACAATTAATTTTCCAGATTATAATGAAAAAGAATTACTTGAAATATTTAAAGGTCTTTGTAAAAAAGAAAATTATAAAATAACAGAAAATTGTATAGAAATTTTAATTGATAATTTTAAAAAAGCTAGACAAGAAGAGAATTTTGGAAACGGAAGATATGTAAGAAATTTATTTGAAAAAGTAAAATTTGAACAAGCAGATAGAATTGTACAAACAAAAAGTAAGGCTATAAATTCTATAACTAAAAATGATGTAGAAAATGCTATAAAAACAGTAATATACAAGGAAAAGGCAGTAAGTAAGATTGGATTTTGCATATAAAACTTTTTTAGAATTATTAAATTTTTGTAATGTTATTAAACTATATTGAAAAAAAAAATTATTATTGATATTATTTTGTTGATAAAATGAGTTAAGCAGTGTTATGTTAAACAGAAGAAAATAAAGGAGGATATGATGAAAAACAAAGTAATTCCAATAATTATTTTAACAGTACTAGTGTTGTCAATGTGTATAAGTATATCTCCAGTTGAAGCTTTTTCAGGAGAATTAGATCCAAAAAAATATATAAGGATGCCTTATAGTATAACAATGGAAAATGGAATAGGAACAGGAACTGTAACTCTTTCTGATGAAGCAAATGGATTTAATATTTCATACCAAAAAATACATATTACATCAAGTCAAAAAGATTCTATATCTGCTAAAACTAATGAATTAAATAATTATGTTAAACAATTTAATGCGGATGTAGAACAAAAAAATGAGAATATTAAAAAATTACAAGATGAATATGAAAATTTAAAAAGTCAACAAGGAAAAGAAAGTGAAGCAGAAGTAGCAAAAAAAGCTTATGAAGATGCTGCAACTGAAGCTAATAGCTATTATGAAACAGGAAAAGAAAAAATAAATGAATTACAGAATAATGTTTATGAGTTAATTCCTAATTATACAAATGAATGGACTGAAACTACTAATTCTGAGAATAATATTAGACTAGATTTTAGTGGATATTCTGGAGAAATCTCAATTGTATTATGGGTAAAAATAAGTAAAGCATCAGAAACATATTATGATATGCAATTATATACAACAAATTTAGGAGATGTAGAAATAATTACATTAGATAAAACTTCAGCCGAAATGAGAGTTGATGACACTTTGCAATTAACAGCTACATCTTCGAAAGATACTAATATCACATGGACAAGTAGTGATTCATCAGTTGCAACAGTAACTGAAAATGGATTAGTAAAGGGAATAAAAGAGGGAACAACTATAATTACAGCAAAAGGAATTGAAAGTACAGCAACTTGCAATATTACTGTAAAATCTAAAGATGCAATTATAGATAATGATGAATGGACCGATTTTTCAAAAGCAAAAATTGAATTAAATAAAGATGGAATTAGTAATGCGATTATTCAAATTTCTAACGTTACAGCTAAAGAAGATAGCATTTATTATATGGTCATAACACCAAATGGAAGCGAAGCTAGTATCCCGAGTGAAGGATTTGTTAGTGATGAAGCAATTCTTCTAAAATATGATAATGAGAATAAGAGATTTATATCAGCAGATGGGACTAAAGTTGCTAAGTATGTGGAATTAAATCAAGATATTTATGTTAATATTATAGAAGAGAATTCAGGCGGAAAAGAAAAAGTAGTATTTTATGGTAAAAAAGTTGAAAAATATGATGAACCTAAGTATGCTGATGCTTTTCATGCAACATTTATGACGAATGATAACGATCAAATAGTAACTAGTTTTACACATTCTGAAAAAAACAACAGAAAGATTCAAATAAAAATAGGAAAAATTACAGATCAATCAATATTACAAAAGATAAAAAACAATGACATTTCTGGTTTTGCATCATTACTTGATTTTGCAAAAAAGAGTAATGGAATTTTTGATAAAGTTGTAGATGCTGATAAAGATGATTATTATGCTATTGAATATAATGCAGATAACGGGGAAAACATAAAAAATCAGGCAGTAATTGATTTAAAAAATTTAGAAAATGAATCATATTATTATTTATATATAAAAGCAGATGGAGAGAATGGAAAGTATACATCTCCAGAAGCAGTTACTTTAGCTAGAGCAAGAGTGTCTGGCGATTCGTGGGGATTATTCTTTTATGGATCATCAGATTTTAAATGGGCAGATTTTGGAACAGCAGGAGTTGATAATACAACAGCAAGTGGTAAAATACCACAAACTGGTGCGAATATGATGATATGGATAACATTAGGATTAGCTTTGATTGGTGGAGGAGCCTTCTCATATATTCAATATAGAAGAAACAATTATTAATTATAAATAGTATAACTAAATAATTAAAATAATATTAACAAATAAATAATCGAAAAGATATTTCAAATATTTAATCAATGAAAAATTAGTAATAACCTTAAATTATTAGATAAAAGTTTAAATAATTTAGGGTTATTTTTTTTCGTTAAATTAGCTACTTAAAGAAAAAGTAAATAATTATTTAATTTTTATTCTTAAATTAAATATATTTGCATAATAATTTAATATTAAAACGAAAAGAAAGGAATGATAAAAAATGAATAAAAAAACGATTATAATATTAATTATTATAATTTTAATAACAATAATTTGTTTTGCAACTTTAAATGGATTAAAAAATAATGGAAATATTGCTGATAATACTGGAATAGAAAATATTATGGAAAGTAATGCTAATCTTAATAAAAAAGTTTTAGTTGTATATTTTTCTGCACAGGATCATACTGAAAATATTGCTAAACAAATAGCTAAAAATTTAAATGCGGATATTTTTGAAATAACACCAGTAGAAAAATATACGGAAGAAGACTTAAATAAAAATGAAAGTACTAGTAGAGTATCAAGAGAACATGCAGATGAAACTTTAAGAAATGTAAAACTTACAACAACTAAAGTAAATAATTGGGAATATTATGATACAATTTTAATTGGATATCCAATTTGGTATGAAGTTTCAGCATGGCCAGTAGATTCATTTGTAAGAAGCAATGACTTTAGAGGAAAAACTGTTATTCCATTTTGTACATCGGCATTTTCTGGAATAGGTGAAAGTGCAAAATTACTTGAAGAAAAAACAGGAACAGGAAAGTGGCTAGAAGGTTATAGCTTTGAAAGTTCGGCATCAGAATCAGATGTAAAAAAATGGACAGATAGTTTAAAATTGAATTAAAAATATTTTTTTAATTATTTTTTTGAAGAAAACTTTAATTAAGTAAAAAACTTAATAAAAAATTATTAATGAAAAAAATATATCATAAATGTAAGTATTAAACAATAACAATCA
>CANQMY010000017.1 GCA_947625075.1 uncultured Clostridia bacterium | reverse complement strand
ATGGAAGTTAATAAAATTCACAGGTGTGGATTTAAATCTCCAGTTTCCTGCTGGATGGCAAATGGCAAAAAGAATTAAATATTCGCAAGGATATATAAGACCTTCACCAAGAGATTTTGTTGGATATGGACCACTTACAGAACCAGAATCTTTGGCAATATATAATTTTACACTGAAGAATAATTTTAGATTGATACTCGCATATCATTCACAGGGAAGAACAATTTATTGGCAATATCAAAATTATGACCCAGAAAATTCATTAGAAATTGGAGAAGAGTTTAGCAGAGTGAGTGGATATACGTTAGAAAAAACACCATATAATTCAAGTTTTGCAGGATATAAAGATTGGTTTATTGAAAATTATAATAAACCAGGGTATACAATAGAAGTGGGATATGGTGAAAATCCTCTTCCAATATCACAATTTGAACAAATTTATAGAGATAATTTAGGAATATTAACTTTAGGTTTAGTATTGTAATTAAGTTGAAATAAAAGTAGGTCTATATTTAAAAATTGTAGACCTACTTTTATTATAATTATAACCTATCATCAAAGTAACTACTAATTTCTTCAAGATTAGAAAAGCTACATTGACGCAAAACTTCATATGCAACAACGCAAACAGAATTTGATAAATTAAGAGATCTTAAAGATTCTCTCATCGGAATTCTTATTGTTTTATTAATATATTTAATTAATAAATCTTCTGGAAGACCTTTAGTTTCTTTACCAAAAAGCAAAAAAATTTCATCCATAGAATTATAATTTGGATCTGAATAAATATGTTTTCCTTTAGTTGTAGCAAAAAACATATTGTTTTGTTCTGGAGGATACTTTTCTAAAAATTTATTTAAAGAAATATGTTCTTCAATATCAAGTTTATCCCAGTAATCTAGGCCAGCTCTTTTTACTGATTTTTCAGAAATACTAAAACCTAAAGGATACACTAAGTGAAGTTTAGCACCAATAGCTGCGCATGTTCTTGCAATATTACCTGTATTTTGTGGTATTTCTGGTTCTACTAATACAATATTTAATTTCATGATAATTTTTCCTTATAATAACATTTAGACATTTTATAAAGTTATGTCTATAAAACTTTAAAAATTAATATACAAAAAATATAATTTAGAAATAAATTCTAAATTATATTATAACATTTTTTTATAAAAATAAATATACTATTTTATTATTTAACTGACTTTTCGTGTTCATCAACGACATCAAGAAAAAGTGGACTATCGAAAAAATCAACTAATTCAATTTTAAATCCTAAACATATATTATATAAAGTTGATAAATTAATAGTTTTTCCTTTACCAGACATAAAATTAATTAATGTAGAATAGTGAACACCAGATCTTCTTGATAATTCTTTTAAACTAATATAGTTTATACTTGTTAAGTTTATAATTCTTTGTCTAATTGCAACAGAAAGTAACATTAAATACTACTCCTTCTCAATAGATATTTTTAATGAAGAATCAGAAATATTTTTAAATAACTCATCATCAAAGAAATCTTTTAGTGTAATATTGCTACCCTCACATATATGCAAAAGTGTAGTTAAGGTTATACTTGTACATTTTCCATTTAAGAAACTACTTATAGTTGAATAAGGTACACCTGAATTTAATGCTAATTTATGAATTTTTATTCCTTGACTTGTAGCTAGATTTATTATCCTTTGTTTTACTGCATTTGTAAGTGTCATATATTTACCTCGATTCTTAAAATTTTAAAGAAGTATAACAAAGGTAGTTAAAAATCGTTGACGATAAACTATAACATTGATAAAATTTCATGTTTAGATAAATATATTTTTTACAAAAAAAAGAAAAATAAACAAAATTTATCGAAAAATGTTGAAAAATTTTTTTTATTATTGTAAAATTACTTTGAATTGAATAAAAGGAGGAATAAAAATGGATAAGAAAACAACAAGTATAATTGCTTATATTACATGGGTAGGTTTATTAGTTGCATACTGCGCAGGAGACAGAGAAGGAGCAAAATTTCATTTAAATCAAGCTTTAGTAATATTTTTATTTAGTTTACTTTCTGTTATTCCATGTGTTGGATGGATATGGGGAATATTCATGGTAGTATGCTGGGTTATGGGATTTATAGCTGCAATAAAACAAGAAGAAAATCCAGTTCCATTAATAGGAAACATCAAAATATTAAAATAAATTATAAAAAGTGAGATATACTTTTATAAAATAATTTATTTGTATACAATCTATAAAATTTATTAAAAGGAGAGGGTTCCTATTATTAGGATACCCTCTAAAAATAGTTATGGAAAAAAGATTAAATCAAGATGATTATATTTATTATTCATTAATAATTACAATATTAATATTATTTGTATTAGGAATAATAATTAATGAGAATATAAATATTCCTGAATGTTTAATATATAAAACTACACATATATATTGTCCTGGATGTGGATGCACAAGGGCCTTTATTGCAATGATTAATGGAAATTTTATTGAATCAATATATTATAATTCTACTGTTTTATACACAACTATTATAACTATATGTTATTTAATAAGCCAAACAATATCTAGAATAACTAAAAATAAAAAAATAGCAATAACATATTCACCATTTTTCTTATATTCGGGAATTCGGAATGTTAATATTTAATTGCATTTTAAAAAATGTAATATTATTTTTTAGATAAATTAGTAGTAAAATTACGAAAAAAGTGATATTATTTATAAAAATAAAAATAGGAGAATATTTTTATGGTGCAAATTATAATTTTTAGTATAATAATAATAGCATTGTTTGTTTATACATTTATAAAATTAGTTAAAGAAAATAATACGAATTATTTATATATATTAGTAGTAGAATTTATTGGAATAATAATAGATTTTATATTAATATTAATAAAGAAAGAACCTAATTTTGTACTAATATTATTAATGTATATTATATCAATTATATTGCCAATAATATACTTTATATTAGAAAGTAAAAATATAAATATAGATGAGCTTATTAATATAGCAACAGCTAAAAAAGACAAGGAAAAATTAAAGGAAAATTTATTAAAGAATGTAGAAAAATATCCAAATAGTTACTTGTCACATAAATTACTTGCAAAATATTATGAAGAAAATGATGAAAAAGAAAAAGCAGAAGATGAATACTTAAAAGTTATTAGTATAAAACCAAGAGATTATGAAGTATATTGTAGGTTAGCTAAAATATTTCATGAAAATAAAAAGAATAATGATGCTATAAAATTATTACAAGATTTATTAAATCAAAGACCTGAATACTGCAAAGCAAGTATTTTATTAGGAAATATTTTGTATGAAAATGAACAATTTAAAGATGCTATCTTAGTATATAATGAAGCTATAAGATATTCACCAGCAGAATATGATTTATATTATTGCTTGGGTATGACATATACAAGATTAAATGATTTTCAAAATGCAAAAGAATATTATGAAAAAGCAGCAAAAATTAATTCTTTAAGGGATATATCAAATTTAAATTTAGGACAAATTTATATGATATTTAGAGAATATGATGAAGCAGAAAAATATTTTTATGAAGGTATAGATTCAGAAGATGAAAAGATACAATCAAATTCATACTTATATTTATCAAAAATAAATTTGTTAAAAAATAATATAGAAAAAGCTGTAATTTATGCTAATATGGCAATAGAAATTGAACCAGAAATTATTAAAAGAATTGAAAACGATGAAACATTTGCAATAATACTTGGAAAAATTAGTAGAAAAACTCCTAAGAAAGTAAAAACAAAACTTAATGAAAAAGAAATTGAAACAATTGAACATTTAGGCAAAACATATAATGTAGTTGAAAAATTAACTGACAACATGAAAATTGAAAATATAGAAAAAGAAAGATAAAAAAATAATAATGTAAAAACTCATATTATATCTTTAATTGGATATAATATGAGTTATATTTTATTTAAAATATTTACAAAAAAATATAAAATAAACTAAAAAACGAAAATTAAATTATTTATTTGACACTAAAATTACAAATATTACATTTGGTTTACAAACGATTGAAATATATTGACTTTGTATAAAAAAAATATAAAATGTATATAAACATTATGAGTGAGAAAAAATATATATAAACAAATGTAAAATAAACTATAGGAGAAAGAGGAAAAATGCAAAGTTGCTTAGGTATTAGTATAACTGATAAATTAATAAGATATGCAAAATTGACCAAAGATAATAACAATTTTAAAATAGAATCTTATGGTCTAAAGTTTTATAGCAATTTAAGTGAAACATTGGATCAAATAATTACTGAAACAAACAGTGAAAATACTCCTATTAGTGCAGAAATTTTAAATGAAAAATATTATTACTTTAATATTTTTAGTTTAATAAATAAAACTTATGCAGAAAAAGCAATTAAAACAGAATTTGAATCATTTTGCTCAGAAAATCACTTAAATAGTAATGTATATGAATCAAAGTATATTTATACAAAAAATTTAGAGAATGAAGATCAAAGTAGAATTATATATATATATGATACACAAACTGATATACAAGAAAGAGAATCATATTTTAATAAAGGAAAAGTAGAAACTTTAGTTCCTTTACCAACGACTTTACCTAACTTAATAAATGCAGAAAAAAATAAAAATTCATTGATTGTTAATATAGAAGATAAAACAACTATAACAACTATAATTAATCAATCTATATATAATGTTGAAATATTAGAAGAAGGTATGAAAGAAGTAATTGACAGAATCAATGAAAAAGAAAATTCATACTCAAAGTCTTATGAAGTTTGCAAAAATACAACTATATATACAATGGAAACAGATTATTCAAATACAGAAGAAAATGAATATTTAAAATATATAGTTCCAACATTATTTAAAATATCAGAACAATTACAAGGACTAAAAGAATCATACAAAAAAATAGACAATATTTATATAACTGGTATGGGCGCTGTCATAAACAATATTGATCTTTACTTTAAAGAATATTTTAAAGATTCAAAAGTAGAAATTTTAAAACCATATTTCTTAGAAAATCAACAAGATGTAAACATAAAAGACTATATAGAAGTTAACTCTGCAATAGCTTTAGCTATGCAAGGATTAGGAAGTGGAATTAAAACTCTAAATTTCTTAGAAAGAAATTGGAAATTAGATTTAAAATCTTTATTAACATCAGATGTAAGTACATTATTTTCAAAGAAAAAACAAAAATCAGGTAATAAACCAAAAGCTAAATTTAAAATTAACTTTAACACAGATATGTCTGGAAAACTTGATAAAATTGAAACAATGCTTCTGAGAAATATAGTAACTGCATTAATGGTAATAATAATTTATTCAGTAGCATCTATTCTACTTGTTCGACAAATAGAAAATAAGATAGCTGAAGCAAAAGACGTACAAGACTATATTTCACAGCAACATACACTGGTAAATAATGATGATAGCAAGATAATAGAAAAAACAGGTGATTATAGGACATATGCAACAAATTTAGAAAACTCTAATTCATCAATGGAATTAAGAAGAAGTAGAAAAAATCAAATAACTACACTTTTAAATAAATTAGTATATAACATTCCAGATGAAGTAATATTAACTGAAATAAATAATTCAGAAGTAACTAACGAAGATGTAACAATACAACATATTACTATAAAAGCTCAAGCTCAGAGATATGAACAATTAGCATACTTTAAAGCAAAATTAAAGAATGCTGGTATATTAGATAATATAACATCAACTGAAGGACAAAAAGAAAGTGATTATGTAAAAATCACAATAGAAGGGGATTTAAAAACATATTAGAAGGGAAGGAAAACAATGAGAAAAGCATTACTAAGTTTATTATTATTATTGGCAATAATATTAATATTTTTATTCATGAAAAATGGTTTAAGCATTGGTTCATTCCAGATATATGGTTTTGAAGACATAAATAAAAAAAATGATGAATTAACTCAAGCAATTAATAGTGCAAATGAAGAAAGTGATAGCTATACATCTGCATTATCAAAATTAAATTCAGATGTGGAATCACTATCAGATGCAAAAAAAAGATATTTAGACCTAATTGCACAAAGTACTGAAAAGGAAATCAAGGAAGCGACACAAACAAAGACATATACGATTGAATATTTGTGGAGTGAAGTTGGTAACCATGCAACAGCACAAGGTGTAAGTCTAAAAATGGAAGTAGTTAGTTCAACTTTAGCAGATCAAGAATACAGAAACTTAAATTTTACAGTAGATGGAGAATATTTAGCAATAGTACAATTTATTTATGACATAGAAAATGATTCTGATCTAGACTTTACAATAGACAACTTTTATATGACATCAAAACATGCTACATTTACAGTAAAAGATGTAAAAGTAAAGAGAGAAAATGTAACTCAAACATCAAATAACCCAATATCATTAAATGGTAATCAAGAAGAAGATAATGAAGAAGATGAAGATACTACAAGCGAAAGCGACGAATAATTATCACAATATAGAAGGAGATTAAAATGGCAAAAGTAATTATTAAGGAAATATTAATTGTACTTCTAGCAACAGTTGCAGTTGGATTAATTTTAGCGATTATTTTTTATCAATATATACCATCAAATAGAATTATTCCAAGTAAAGTAACAGCTTATAAAGCTTCAGAAGAAGTATCAAAAGAAATTAATGAAGATGCTGAATCTGAATTATCTGAAAGAACTGAAGTTTATGAAATTACAGATGAAGATTTATCAATGTATAAAAGAATAGATAGTTATAGACCACGGTAAAGTTGATCCTTTTGAAACAGTTAGTCCTAGAACACCAGAAAATAATGAAACAGTTTCAAATAATTCAAATACTGTGACAGATAAAAATGTAACTGACAATTTTTATACAGCTGCAAATGTAAACAAAGGCACAAAATAAATTTTATTTAATTAGGTTATATTTATTATAATAAATATATATATAACACAAAATTTTACTAAGGAGGGAAAAAATTATGTTCAAGAAAGAAAAAGGTATCACTTTAGTTGCATTAGTTGTTACAATTATCATACTTTTAATATTAGCAGGTGTAACACTTTCATTAGCTCTAAATGGAAATGGTATATTCAATAAAGCAAAAAATGCTGCTAAAAGATATACTGATGCTTCAGAAAACGAAACACAACAAATAGATGAATTTGAAGACGTGTATTCAAATGTTTATGATACTTATTTTAAGGATTAATTAAATTAATCTATTATCATGATAATGGTACTAAATATGAGGTTACCTAAATTAGATCTTTTGCAAATTATATTTTATGCAATTGATTTTATGCGATAGTAAAAATCGTATTTAGGTAGCCTCTATTTAAATAATTATAATTTACTCTTAAGAAAGGAAACTTAATGGAAACTATACTATATATTTTAATTTTCGTTATGGGAATAATATTTGGAAGCTTTTTAACGCTTGCTACATACAGAATTCCATTACATCAAGATATTATATTTAAGCATTCATACTGTACAAAATGCAATCATAAACTTAATTTTCTTGATTTAATTCCTGTTTTTAGTTTTCTGTTTCTAAAAGGAAAATGCAGATATTGTAAATCAAAAATTAGTATAAGGTATCCACTCATAGAAATATTTTGTGGAATTTCTTTTGTTGTATTAGCATTGGAATTAGGAATAAATTTAAATACAATATATACATACAAAGGAATAGAATTTATACTTGGAATTTTATATATTATACTATTATTTTTAATAGCAGGTATAGATATTGAGCATAGAACAATAAATAAGGGAGTATTGATATATGGTATATTAATATCTCTATTAAATATTATATATCAATATTTCATAGTAAGTAGCTTTAATGTAAATAGAATTATAATATATTTATGTATAATCGCAATATTAACAATGATAAGCACTTTAAAAATCAAGAAAAATGCAAAAAATGATTATGAAATATGTGCAGTTATATTATGTATTATAATTAATTTCTTTACTTATGAAATTGGAACAATACTAACAATAATATTAACATTATTAATTATATCAATGAGACTCTTAATAAATAAAATTTTAGATAAAGGGGAAAAATATAATAATAAACTACCAATCGCTTCATATATATGCATAGCAAATTTAATGGTATGGATTACTATATTTTTATCACGAATAGGTGGTTAAATGAAAAATAAAAGTGAAAAAGGAGTAACCCGGAATAGATGTAGCAACAGGTTTAATAATTTTTGTTTTAGCTAGCACAGTAATTGTTAGTTTATATTATCAAATATATGTAATAACTGTGCAAACAAAAGTACATCAAGTTGCTGTGGGATGTATTACCGAAATTTTTGAAAAAATTGATTTAGAAAATTATGAAAAAATAACTACTGATAGAGTAAAAGAAATGATAAATGAATCAGGAATGGATAGTTATTTTAATGAAGAAAAGAATGATAGTTACATTGAATGTTCAATAACAAATTATTCGGCAGAAAATGATATAGTTAAGAAAATAAATATTACTGTAATTTATACTGTAGGTAATCAACAAATAACTTTTCCAATAAGTAAAATAAAAGTGAAAGAGTAGGTATAATATGAAAGACGAAAAAGGTATAACATTAGCAGCTTTAGTTTTATATGTAATGGTTTTTTCGATAACTATTGCATTACTTGCCTCATTAAGTGGATATATATTTAACAATATGGATAAAATCAGTTCGGAGCAAATAAGTTCAGAAGAGTTTAACAAATTTAATGTTCACTTTGTAAAAGATGTAAAAGAAAGTAAAAATGCAATAGCAAATACAGATCAATCAGGAAATGTAGTTATTGAATTAGATAGTGGAGCAAATTATACTTATAGAAAAAGTGAGAAATCTATATATAAAAATAAAGAAAAAATAGCAAGAAATATTGTTTCATTCCTTGCTAGCACCAAAGTAGAAAATAATAAAAATATTATTGAAATAACTGTAAAAACTGGAAAAATAGAAAATAATCCAATTTTTAATAAGACCATAAAATATGTTTTGAGATATTGGTAATATAAAGAAAGGAGAAAATTATGCCACAAAATAGACAAGCTTTAGGTATAGAGTTAGTAAGAAGGGGAGTTGTATCACAGGAAGATATTGCAAAAGCAATTGAATATCAAAATAATTATCCAAAAGAAAAAATAGGTGATATTTTATACAAATTAAAGTTAGCTGATCCTAGAAAACTTTTGCAAGCAATGGGGGAAATTTTAGAAGAAAAAACTATATATTTAACAAATAGCGATATAAAAATTAAAGTAAGTAATTATATTTCCTTAGATGTTGCAAAAGAAGATTTAGCAATTCCTTTTGAAGTTGAAAATGGAATAATTAAAGTATGCTTTGCAAGTACAAATAATAGAAGTCAAATAGAAGCTGTAAGATTATTAATGCTTAACAAAGGGTTAGTAATGGAAAGCTATATAACATTTAAAGACTTAATTGAAAATATTTTAGAAGAATTAAATAGAGTATCTACAGATACGATAGATACTGATGCAAATGGTTCAAGTATTGTAGATAATATTATAAAAGCAGGAATGAAACAAAGAGCATCAGATATTCACATTGAACCTTTGGAAGATTATGTTAGGGTAAGATATAGAATTGATGGTATTCTATTTGATGTTGCTCACATTGATAAAGAAAAACAAACACAAATAATAGGAAGACTTAAATCAATTTCAAATATGCATCAAGAAAAACAGGAACCACAAGATGGTAGAATTATAATGTATCCAGATTATAATATTCGTTCATCTTCTCAAAAAAATATATATGGTGAGAAATTTGTTTTAAGATTATTAAAGAAAAATACAACAATTAAAGGTTTATTTGAACTAGGATATCCAAATGATCCAAAACTTGTAAAAGATGCATTTGATAAGAGAAACAGTATAACGGTAATTGCAGCACCAACAGGTGAAGGAAAAACTACAACACTATATAGTGTAATTGATTTTCTAGATAGACCAGAAATAAATATCACTACAATAGAAGATCCAGTAGAAATAAGAATACCAGGATTAAACCAAATAGAAATTGATCCAAAAACTACATTTGCTGGATCACTTAGAACTGTTTTAAGACAAGATCCTAATATTATTCTTGTTGGAGAAATTAGAGATCAGGAAACAGCAGAAATAGCAATGCAAGCAGGCCAAACTGGACACTATGTATTAACAACAATACACACATTAAACTCAATAGAGGTTATTTCTAGGCTTAGAAAAATGAATATTTCTAACTATGATATATCAAGTACTCTAGCAACTTCTATATCACAAAGGTTAGTTAGAAAAATTTGCCCAAAATGCAGACATGAAAGACCATTTACAGAGGAAGAAAAACAAATAATTAACAAAATTGGTGAAAAATATAATGTTAATTTTGATGTAGATAATCATGTAACATATGATCCAGTGGGATGTGAAGAATGTAATAACAGTGGTTACTTTGATAGAATAGCAATATTTGAAACACTTTTACTTAGTGATGAAATAAAAGAATTAATAGTAAACAATGCTTCAACATTCCAAATAAGAGAACAAGCATTAAAAGAAGGTTATAAACCACTTTTAGTTGACGGAATACAAAAAGTTATTAATGGAATAACTACATTAGAAGAATTAAATAAACAGTTGTTATTCTATTAAAATTTAAATATGAAATATTGACTTAAAAGTAAATGAAAAGAAAGGAATATATACAATGGATATAAATGGAATCTTAAAAAAAGCGAGTGAGCAAAGAGCATCAGATGTACACTTTATTTGTGGTTTAAAACCAATATTAAGAATTAATAGAGAATTAATAAGATTAGAAGAATATGATTTAATTACTAAAGATGATATGTGGGAAGCTTATGATTTCTTTTTGAAAGGTAATTTAGATAAGGATAAGTTATTTAAAGAAAAGAAAGTTCTAGACTGTTCAGAAGAATTTGGAGATATAAGATTAAGAATTAATATTTCATACTCAGATGGAACACCAGTTATTACAACAAGATTAATAAGAAATGAATTACCAACTTACGAAGATTTAGGAGTTCCAGATATAGTAAGAAGAATGACTGCACAAACTCAGGGATTAATTTTAGTTACAGGAAAAACAAACTCTGGAAAATCAACAACTTTAAACGCATTAATTAATTACATTAATGAAAATGAAAGTAGAAAAATATTAACACTAGAAAGTCCAGTAGAATATAAACATACTTCAAAAAAATCTATAATTGTTCAAAAAGAAGTTGCTTTTGGTTCTGATATGCCTTCATATAGTATAGGTACTAAAAACTCACTAAGAGAAGACTGTGATATATTAGTAATAGGAGAGATTAGGGATAAAGAAACACTTGATGCAGCAATTGAAACAGCAGAATCAGGACATTTAGTATTAGGAACATTGCATACAAAATCATGTGCAGAAACAATAGATAGAATGATAAACTTTTATGAAGTTAGAGATCAAACAACAGTAAAATATTTAATTGCATCATTATTAAAACTTGTTATTTCTCAAAAATTAATTAGAAATAAAAAAGGAACTCTAACACTTATACCTGAAGTTATGGTTGTAGATAATATCATATCAGGAATTATTAGAAAAGAAAAACTAAGTGTTTCAGAAATTGAAGATGCAATACAAAGTTCATCAGGAAATGGAAGTATTGGATTAATTAATTCACTTGCAGAATTATATGTTGATGATATTATTACTCTTGAACAAGCAAAAGCACAAATAGAAGAAAAGAACATAGAAATTTTAAATAGAACAATTATGCAATTAAAGATGAAGAGAGAAGATAAAAGTAACATGAGTGCTGATAATATGGGTGAAAGCAATTATTAGATATTTAGTGTTAAATCCTGTTTTGTAAGAAAGGAGTTTATAAAATGCCAGAATATATTTATAGAGCAGTAGATAATAGTAATGGTTTAATTATAAGAAGTAGAATAACAGAAAAAAGTAAACAAAACTTAATAAAAAGACTAAAAGCAAATGGCATGACACCAATAGATATAGTACAAACTAGTTTTGGTAAATATCAAAGAAATAGTAAATCTGGAGTTGCAAACATACAAGAGCTTATGAAAATTGCAAATACTACAGATATTTCTAAGAAAAATCAAACAAGGAAGTTTTCAACAAAAGAAAGATTGAGTATGGCATTATCCATACAAGAAAAAGTAACTAGTAGAGATTTGGTAGTGTTTACACAAAGCTTTTACTTGTTAAAAAAAGCGGGATTTAACAATGTTCATGCATTATCTACATTAATACAGTCCACAGAAAACTCAACTTTAAGAGGTATATTAGAAGATATACAATCAGGAGTTGAAGGTGGAGATTATATGTATACTACAATGGAATATTATTCTGATATATTTCCAGTAATATATATAAATTTAGTAAAAGTTGGAGAATTATCTGGTTCTCTTGATGAATCATTAAGACAAGCAGTTGAATACCTTGATTCATCTACAGCTTTAAATAAAAAAATTAAAGGAATATTGATACCAAATATTTTACAATTTATTTTATTGTTTGTTATATTATTAGTAGGAAGTATATATGTAATACCAATTATTCAAGATGTTTTTGCAGCTGTTGGTTCAACAGATACATTACCATGGTATACATTAGCATTTTCAGAATTTTTAATAAAAGTACAACATTTTTGGTATATTCCAGTATTTATAATTGCAGGTATAATTTTAGCAGTATTTTTATATACAAAAACGCCTAAAGGAAGGTACAATTGGGATTACTTTAAATATAGGATGCCAGTTTTTGGGTCATTAATATTTGCTATAGACTTTTCTAGATTAAGTAAAGCTATGGTTTTAAACCTAAAAAATGGTATGAGAATTCAGGAATCACTTGAAGTAAGTAAAAATGTTGTAAAAAACTATGTTATGCTTTCAATAATTGAAACGTCAATAAATAATATAATTGTTGGAGAATCATGGGTTAAACCATTTGAAGATTCTGGATTACCAAACGCTATGGTAACAGAAATGCTTAAGATAGGTATGCAAACAGATTTACCAACAATGGTTGAAAAATTAGTTGAATATATGGATATGGATATAGATAATATCTTAAAGAAAATTGTTAAAACATTACCTGAAATTATGTACAGTATAATAGGAATTATGCTTATATTCATTACAATAGTAGTATTAGTACCTTGTATTCAAGTTTATATGGGAAATTTCTTATTCTCAGCAGC
>CANQMY010000016.1 GCA_947625075.1 uncultured Clostridia bacterium | reverse complement strand
TTTATTACTTAATCATAAAAAATATTATTATTTATTTTCTATAATAATAGGATTTACATGTATTATTGATAAATATACAAAATCAAGTTTATTTAATTCTTTTTCTAATTTATCAGCTATCTCATGACTGTTAAAAGTAGACATATTTCCATCAACAAATATAGTAACAGAAATTAAATATTTATAACCAACAGGAGAAGAATTAAAATGATTAAATTTATGTATTTCTGGATATTTTTTAATAATTTTTAAAATAATATCTTTATGTTCATTATCTATTGATTTATCCATAAGAACGTTATAGCTTTCTATAAATATCTGAGATCCTGTATAACAAATCCATAAAGAAATAGCAATTCCAACGATACTATCAAACCAAAAAATATTTATTGATCCTAAAAGTGCAGAAATCAATGTAAATGTAGTAATAATGCAATCATTTCTATGATCTTTTAAGTTTGACTTTATTAACAAACTATTATTAGTTTTTGATAAAGATTTAGTGTAAAAATATAAGCAAAATTTAATTATAATGGTAATAATACATATAATTACTAAAGACCAAGAAAAAGTAAAAGTTGCACCATGTATAAGAGATTTTAAAGAGTCAAATAAAAAATTGATTGCTATTATAATCATGGAAATACTAATTAAAAATGAGAAGAGATATTCTGCTTTTCCGTGTCCCATATTATGGTCATCATCAAAAGGTTTACTAGCAATTTTTCCACCTATATAAGTCATTAAAGATGCGAAAATATCACTTGCGCTATTTGCAGCATCAGCAATCATAGAATGACTATGAGTAAAAAATCCAATAAATCCCTTAATAATAAGTAAAAATAAATTTCCTATAATTCCTAAAATTCCAGCCGTTTTTGCTGAAGTAAATCTATTCATTTTTTTCTCCTACATCAATTATATTTTAAACATATTAAAAAAACTTGTATATTATAACATAAAATTGAGTATAACATTAAATTAAATAATAAACAATAGTTACTTGAATTTAAGTTAAAAAATCAAAATACTTGAAAGATTACAGAAAATATTATATAATATTAAAGTAAATTTTAAAGGAGCTATATTTTATGTTTGATAATTTAGAAGAAATAGAAAAGAAATATGATGAATTAACATCAAAGATTAGTGATCCAGAAGTAATTTCAAATCAAAATGAATGGCGTAAAATGATGAAAGAACGTTCTAATATAGAACCAATTGTAGAAAAATATAGAGAATATAAGTTAGTTCAAAACAATCTAGAAGAAGCAAAAGAAATGTTGAATGATAAAGAACTAAAAGATTTAGCAGAAGAAGATATACTTAAGTGTAAAGAAAAATTACCAATATTAGAAGAAGAATTAAAAAAACTTTTAATTCCAAAGGATCCGGATGATGATAAAAACGTTATTTGTGAAATAAGAGCTGGAGCAGGAGGAGAAGAAGCAGCATTATTTGCAGGAACATTATTTAGGATGTATTCTATGTATTGTGATTTAAAACATTGGAAATTAGAAGTATTAAATGAAAATGCTACGGAACTGGGAGGAATAAAGGAAATTTCATTTATGGTAAAAGGTGACGGAGCATATAGTAGATTAAAATTTGAAAGTGGTGTTCATAGAGTTCAGAGAGTACCAGAAACTGAAGCTAGTGGAAGGATTCATACGTCAACTGCATCTGTTGCAGTTTTACCAGAAGTAGAAGATGTAGATGTTGAAATTAATCCAGCAGATATTAGAATGGAGGTATTTAGAGCTTCAGGCGCAGGTGGTCAGCATGTAAATAAAACTTCATCTGCTGTTAGATTAATTCATATTCCTACAGGAATGGTTGCAGAATGTCAGACTGAAAGATCACAGATGCAAAATAGAGAATATGCAATGAAACTATTAAGATCAAGAATATATGAAATAGAAAAAGCAAAAAGAGATAATGCAATTGAAAGTGAAAGAAGAAATCAAATTGGAAATGCTGATAGAAGTGAGAAAATTAGAACTTATAATTATCCACAAGGTCGTATAACAGATCACAGAATTGGGTTAAGTGTTTATCAAATGGAAAGTTTTTTAAATGGAAATATTGATGGAATGATTGATAACTTAATTGCTGCTAATACAGCAGAAAAATTACAAGCAAGTGAAGAATAATTAAAATAAAAATAAAATTTTTAAATTTTTAAAAGTTCTATTTTTTTACTGTTATTAATAAATTTAATTAAATTTATATATAGGGGATAAAAATATGTTGCAAATATCTTTACTTGGTTTATTTTTTGGAACGATAGGAACCACAATAGGTGGAATTATAGGAATTTTAACAAAAAGGAATTCAAATAAATTTTTAAGTTTTGTATTAGCATTTGCATCTGGTCTGATGTTAGCAGTTGTATGTTTTGATCTTGTTCCAGAAGCATTAGAAATGACATCGATTTTTACAGTCCTTTTAGGAATTATGTTAGGAATTATTACGATGATTGGATGCGATATTTTGGTAAATAAAAAATTTAGCATTTCAAATTCTAATAATATTAGTTTAGTGAAAACTGGAATTATTGTAAGTATTGGACTTGCACTTCATAATATACCAGAAGGTTTGGCAATAGGATCAGGATTTGAAGCATCAAATGCATTAGGTTTTTCACTAGCTATTGCGATTGCTCTTCATGATGTACCAGAAGGTTTAAGCATGGCAATACCAATGAAAAGTGGAGGAATGAATCCTTTTAAAATTATGTTTTATGTAATATTATCTGGTATTGCAACAGGAGTAGGTGCATTAATAGGAGCGATAGTTGGAAATATATCAATTAATGTAATTGCTTTGTGTCTTTCTTTTGCTGCAGGAGCAATGCTTTATATAGTGTCAGGAGAGTTGGTTCCAGAATCTAATAAACTTTATCATGGAAGAATGACAGCAGTAGGAAATATGTTGGGATTTATAATAGGATTATTTGCAATGATAATAAATGGATAATATTATTTACATTTATCCAATTTTTTGATAAAATTTATTATATAAAATTTGTTTTTAAGGAAGGAAAATTGGATGAGTGATAATAATGATTTTGTAAAAGACATTACAAATATTGATGAAGATTTTGCACAATGGTACACTGATATTGTAATTAAAGCTGAATTAGCTGATTATGCTGATATAAAAGGATGCATAGCAATAAAACCTTACGGATATGCTATTTGGGAGCGCATACAAGCTTATACAGATAAAAAATTTAAAGAAACTGGAGTAGAAAATGTTTATTTTCCAGTTTTGATTTCTGAAAGTTTATTACAAAAGGAAAAGGATCATATTGAAGGATTTGCACCAGAAGTTGCATGGGTTACAGAAGCAGGTGGAGAAAAACTAGATGAAAGGTTATGTATAAGACCTACTTCAGAGACTATAATTTCGACAATGTTTGCAAAATGGTTGACTTCTTGGAGAGATTTGCCATTTGTCTATAATCAATGGTGTAATGTATTAAGATGGGAAAAAGAAACTAGACCATTTTTAAGATCAAGAGAATTTTTATGGCAAGAAGGTCATACAATACACGAAACTGAAAAAGAAGCAATGGATAGAACAATACAAATGCTTGAAATTTATGCAGATGTTGCTGAAAACTTATTAGCTATTCCAGTAATTAAAGGAATAAAAACTGAAAGTGAAAAATTTGCTGGTGCTATATCAACATATACAATAGAAAGCATGATGTATGATGGAAGAGCATTACAATCAGCTACATCACATTATTTTGGACAAAATTTTACAAAACCATTTGAAATTAAGTTCCAAAATAGAGAAGGAAAAGAAGAGTATGCTTATCAAACATCATGGGGAAGTAGTACAAGATTAATTGGTGGACTAATAATGTCTCATGGAGATAATAGAGGATTAAAATTGCCACCTAAAGTTGCGCCAATTCAAATAGTAATTGTTCCAATAGCACAACATAAAGAAGGTGTATTAGAAAAAGTAGAAGAATTAAAAAATAGATTGTCTAAAAATTTTAGAATTAAAGTCGATGATAGAGATAAATATTCTCCAGGATATAAATTTAATTACTGGGAAATGAAGGGAATTCCTCTTAGATTAGAAATAGGACCAAGAGATATAGAAAACAATCAATGTGTATTAGTTAGAAGAGATAATCAAGAAAAAATTACTATATCACTTGATAATATGGAAAATGAAATTTCAAATATATTGGATAGTATACAAAAAAATATGTTGAATATGTGCAAGAAAAGACTTGAAGAAAAAACAAGTAATGCAACTAATATGGATGAATTTAAAAATATAATGGAAACAAATCAAGGATTTATAAATGCAATGTGGTGCGGAAATAAAGAATGCGAAGATAAAATTAGAGAATTAACAGGAGCAAAATCAAGATGTATTCCATTTGAACAAAAAGTTATATCTGATAAATGTGTTTGTTGCGGTAAAAAAGCAGATAAAATGGTTATTTGGGCAAGACAATATTAAATCTTTTAATAACTAGAAAATAATAAATTTAAAACAAATAATACATAAAATTTGCTTGCTTTCTTTTTATAAATATAGTAGAATTACTACGAACAAAAGTTTTATAACTTTACATATTTAATGAACATATAAACTTAAAATTAGAAAGAGAGAAAATATATGCAAAAATTATTAGAAGAACTTAATCCAAAACAAAGAGAAGCAGTGCAAAATACAGAAGGTCCATGTTTAGTAATAGCAGGTGCAGGCAGTGGAAAAACTAAGGTATTAACATATAAAATCTCATATTTAATACAAGAAAAATCTGTAAAACCTTGGAATATACTTGCAATAACGTTTACAAATAAGGCAGCAAATGAAATGAGACAGAGATCAGAAAATTTAATAGGAGAAAATATTAATGATTTATGGTTGGGAACGTTTCATTCGGTTTGTGTTAGAATATTAAGAAAATTTATTGATAGACTTGGATTTGATACTTCATTTGTAATATTTGATACTTCAGATCAAAAAACTTTAATAAAAAATTGTATTAAAGAACTTAATATAGACTCAAAATTATTTACAGAAAAGTCTATTTTAAATGAAATTAGTAATGCAAAAAATGAAATGCTTGATCCAGAACAATATATTTTTAAATATTCAGGAGATTATAGAAAAGAAATAATAGGAAAAGTATATACGTTATATCAAAGAAGGTTAAAAGAAAATAATGCAATAGATTTTGATGATATTATTAATTTTACTATAAAAATATTAATGGAAAATCCAGATGTATTAGAATATTACTCAGAAAAATTTAAATATATATTAGTAGATGAATATCAAGATACTAATAAATCTCAGTTTACGCTTATAACTATTTTAGCATCAAAATATGGAAATATAACAGCAGTTGGAGATAATGATCAATCAATATATCGGTTTTAGAGGTTCAGATGTTAAAAATATATTAAATTTTGAAAAAGATTTTCCAGGAACAAAAATTATAAAATTGGAGCAAAATTATCGTTGTACTGGAAATATACTTAAAGCAGCTAATGCAGTTATTAAACATAATGAAAATAAATATGATAAAAAGCTTTGGACAGAGAATGAAGAAGGAAATCTTCCATATATTTTTTGTGGAGAAGATGAATATAGCGAAGCAAATTATATAATTGATCAAATAAATAAATTAAAAAGAGAAGAATATTATAAATTATCTGATTTTGCAATTCTTTATAGAATGAACTCACAATCTAGAGCTTTAGAAGATAAATTAAGAATAGAAAATATACCTTATAAAATTGTAGGTGGACTTAAATTTTATGAAAGAAAAGAAATAAAAGATGCCATAGCATATTTAAGGTTAATTGCAAATCAATCTGATAACTTATCTCTAGAAAGAATAATAAATGAGCCTAAAAGAGGAGTTGGAAAAACCAGTATAGATACAGTTAGAGAGTTATCTATGCAAAATGGAATATCAATGTATGAAATAATTAAAGATGCAGATAAATATATTCCAAGAATATATGATAATACTAGAGATTTTATTAATACAATTGAAGAATTAAAAAACAGTCAATTACCAATTTCAGAAATAATAATGCAAGTTTTAAATAAATCTGGTTATATTCAAGCATTAAAAAATGAAAATTCTATTGAAGCAGAAACTAGAATTCAAAATATAGAAGAATTAGTTACTGTTGCAAATGAATTTGAAAAAGAATCTGTAGAAAATTCTTTAACAGAATTTTTAAATGGAATATCATTAGCAAGCGATACAGATAACCTTGAAGATGATGAAAATGTTGTCACATTAATGACTCTTCATAGCGCTAAAGGATTAGAATACCCTGTAATTTTCTTAGCAGGACTAGAAGAAGGGATATTTCCTGGACATCAATCAATGGATAATCCAGAAGATATTGAAGAAGAAAGAAGACTTTTTTATGTTGGAATTACAAGAGCAAAGCAATATTTATATTTAACATTTGCAAAGAGAAGAACAATTTTTGGATCAACAAGTTATAATCCTCCATCAAGATTTTTAAAAGAAATTCCTAAAGAAATATTAGATGGATATGAAGATGCAATGAATGAAAAAGAAAATGAAGAATATGAAGATACAGATTTAGAATGGAATTATGGAAGTAAATATAAAACAAATAATTATGCTAATGGACTTGAAAATAAGGTTACTACATATAAAGTAAATGTATCTAATATAGATAATAATACATCTGCAAAATTTGGAAGAAGTGCAGAAAGTTTCTTAGCATCAATACAATCAAGAAAAAATAGTAATATTGATCTTACTAAATATAAAGTTGGACAAAAAATATATCATAAAAAATTTGGACAAGGAATAATACAAAAATTAGAAGCAGAAGATGATGATATAAAAGTTGATATAGAATTTGAAAAAGTTGGGCATAAAAGGTTGATGGCAAAATATGCAGGACTTGAAATACTATCATAGCAACAAAAAGAGGGTAATAATAAAATTATCGCCCTCTTTTATTTATTCAAATTTATTTTGACAAAGTTTTATTGCATTATGTTTAAAAATTAAACTTCCTTTTTCCATTAATACTGAAACGAATAGTTCTTGACTGGAAAAATATTTACAAAATTCAGTAATAGAACTATAAAATTTACCGATATCAATATAATTTTCATTTATTTTATAAACAGATAAATAGTAATTATAATTATAAAGGTATAGTTCGATTTTTTGAGCTAATTTATTTAGATTATATAGATTAGATTTTCTTATAAATATACAGAAATTACAAAAATCATCAAAACTATCAAACTTATAAATAGCAAAGTTAGATTGATTGTTTTTTAAAACTTTTTTAGGTTTAGCAGTTTTTATTTTTTCTTTCATTTTTACTAGTTTTGTAACAGTAAAAACAAAATTTCCATTTTTAAGTGCTAAAGCATCTATTTTTATCTTATAGTCTCTAGTATTAAATCCAACTTCGTCATAAGCTTTTTCGAGTATTTCTAAAAAAGTATTCTTAGCATCAGAAGAGTTTGATATAAAATTATCAAAATTATTGCTATTTGGAAGCTCATCATTAGATAAAATAATTTTTAGTTTGTTTTCACTAAGCTTTTGAAATTTCATTAATTCCTCCTTGTAGAAAAAATATAACATATTAATTCTAAAAAAGAAATACTTTTTATGAAAATATCTTGAAAAAAAACATAAATACATATATAATACTTTTATAAAAAACACATTTCCGTAAGAAAAAAATGCAAAGTTTTTTGAAAGTAATAGTAATAATAGAACTAACAAAAACTAGCAAAATGGAGGTAAAAATGTCTACAAGAGAAAAAGGAACATTAGTATTAATAATATTTATATTATGTGGTTTAGTTATTGGAGGACTTTTAGGAGAATTAACAGCTGGTATATCTTGGTTAAGTTGGTTAGGATATGGTCAACAATTTGGTCTATCTACACCAATTACATTAGATTTAGGTGTAGTTCAACTAACATTAGGATTAATGTTTAAAATTAACGTATCAAGTATAATAGGAATAGTTATAGCTGTATTTATTTATAGAAAATTTTAGCTATGTAAACTATTTTTAGGGGGGCAGAAAGGATATTTATGCCACTTAAAATGAAAGAATTGCCAAAAAACGAAAGACCTTATGAAAAACTTGAAAAATATGGAGAAAAAATGTTATCAAATTCAGAATTATTGGCAATAATTATTAAAACAGGTACAAAGGAAGAAAATTCTATTGAAATTGCAAATAGAATTCTTTTGATGTCTGGATCTTTAGAAGAATTACAAAATCTTTCTTTAGAGGATTTAAAAAATATTAAAGGGATAGGAAAAGTAAAAGCAATTCAAATAAAAGCAGTTTGCGAACTTTCAAGAAGAATGAGTATAAAAGAAGATATAAACATTCAAGTTAAATATCCAGGAGATATTGCTAAAATATTTTTTAAAGAGTTTTTGATAGAAAAGCAAGAAGTATTAAAAATAGTTATATTGAATAGTAAAAATTATATAACGAAAATTATAGATTTTGCAAAAGGTAAAATAGATAGATTAAATATAGAAATAAAACAAATTTTATTAGAAGTAATTAAGCAAGGTGCATGCAAGATAATAATTGTTCATAATCATCCAAGTGGAGATCCGACACCAAGCAAAGAAGATATTTATTTTACAAAAAGATTATTGCAGGCATCTGATATTATTGGAATTAAGTTAATTGACCATATTGTAATTGGATTTAATAAATATGAAAGTATATTTTCAAGAAGGGATTTTAAAGATGAAATTATTAGACTTTAGCTCAAAGGATATAGGTATTGATTTAGGTACGGCAAATATCCTTGTTACTTTAAAAGGAAAAGGAATAGTTTTAAGAGAGCCATCTGTAGTTGCAATAGATCAAGGAAATTCAGATATAGTTGCTACAGGAATAGAAGCAAAAGAAATGTTAGGAAGAACACCAGAAAATATACGAGCAGTTAGACCAATGAAAGAAGGAGTAATAGCAGACTTTACGGCAACAGGACTTATGCTTAAAAATATGCTTAGAAAAGTATGCAAAAAATATAATGCAGGAAAACCTAGAACAGTTGTTGGTGTACCATCTGGAATTACAGAAGTAGAAGAAAGAGCTGTTCAAGAAGCTTTTTTACAAGCTGGTGCAAAGGAAGTTTATTTAATAGATGAACCAATGGCATCTGCTATTGGAGCAGGACTAAATGTATTAGAACCAAGTGGAAAAATGATAGTAGATATAGGTGGGGGAACAACCGAAGTTGCAGTTATTTCTCTTGGAGGAATTGTTGCAAAAACATCAATAAAAGTTGCAGGTAATGCAATTGATGAAGCAATTGTAACTTATTTAAAAAGAAAAGAAAATATAGTAATACGGACAAGCGGCAGCAGAAAATTTAAAAATTGAATTAGGTTGTGCAATGCCTCTAGTTACTGAAATAACCAAAGAAATTAGAGGAAGAGATATTGATACAGGTTTACCAAGAAATGTAGAAATATCTTCAAAGCAAATTGAAGATGCAATGGAAAAACCAATAAATGAGATAATTGAAGCAATAGTTAATACGTTATCAATAACACCGCCAGAACTTGCATCAGATATTATGCAAAATGGTATATATATTTCAGGTGGAGGGGCACTTATTAGAAATATAGATGGTTTAGTATCACAAAAAACGGGAGTAAAAACATATATTGCAGATTCACCATTGGATTGTGTAGCTATAGGAGCAGGAAAAACACTTGAAAATTTTGATAAAATGAAAAAAATTTTATTAAATAGAAAAAATATTGGATAAGAAGCAATATTTTAAATTAGAAATATTTAGGAGGGTATAATGAAACATAATAAAACAGGTTTAATTGGAATAATTATTACTGTAATTGTTTTAATTATTGTAGTTATTATATCAAACCTAAAAACAAATCAATTACAAAATATGCAAACTGTTGTAAGTAAATTATTTATGCCACTCCAAAATGGATACGTTTTTATTAAAAATAAAATAACTGGAGATGAACAACAGTTAAGTGATATAGAAATATTAAAAAATGAAAATTCAGCTTTAAGAGAAGAAAATAGTAAGCTTAAAGAGCAAGTAAGAGAATTAGAAATATTAAAATCTGAAAATAATACTTTGAAAGAATATGTAAATTTAAAAGATAAATATTCTGACTACACTACTGTTCCAGCAAATGTAATAGAAAGAAGTTATAGTAACTATGATAAAATATTAATTATAAATGTTGGTACAAATGATGGAATAAAAGAGAATATGCCAGTTATTTCAGAATCAGGACTAGTAGGTAAAATATTATCCGTTACAGACTCTTCTTCAAAGGTGCAAACTATAATAGATACGGCAAGTACTGTAAGTGCAACAATTTCTACAGCTTCGGAGAGTATATTACTTAAAGGAACTTTAGCTGATACAAATACATTAAAAGCAACATCAATACCTGTTGAAACAAGTATTTTGCAAGGAGATGAAGTTGTTACATCTGGATTTGGAGGAATATTTCCAAAGGGAATTTTAATAGGTACAATAAATAGTGTTGTAAATACAAAAAATGAATTAGATAGATATGCAGTTGTTAATCCTGCAACGGATTTTTCTAAGTTAGAAACAGTATTAGTAATAACTCAAAAATAAAAAATGCATAAATAAAGGAGAAAAATTGAAAAAATTTAGAGCGATAGCAATAATAATTTTATTATTTTTAATAATATACTTTTTTCAAATAAATTTTTTCTCATGGTTTACTATTAGAGGAATAATGCCGAATTTGTTTGTTTTATTAGCATTATTTCTAGGTCTATTTACAGGAAAAAAGATAGGCGGTTTTTTTAGTTTATTTTTTGGAATTATTTTAGATATTTTAATAGGAAGAAGTATTGGATTTACTGGTATTTTTCTTGGAATTATAGGCCTTTTAGGAGAATATTTTGACAAAAATTTTTCAAAAGATAGTAGAGTAACAATTATTTTAATGACAGTTGGTTCTACTATTTTATTTGAAGTATGTATGTATATTGTTAATATAATTAAATTTAAAATTGAAATAGAAATATTACCATTTTTAATAACATTATCATTAGAAGTGATTTATAATACATTTTTAGTTATAATATTATATCCGGGAATAAAAAAATTAGGATATTATTTAGAAAACATATTAAAAAATAAAAAATTACTTACTAGATATTTTTAATATATAAAAATAAAAAAGAAGGGAGATATGCTGATATTTATAATCAGCAGAATCTAGTATAATGAAAGAAAAAAATAGTGTTAAAATTAGATTTAATATTTTAATAGCTATAGTTTATATTATAGGTATAGTACTTCTTGTTTCATTATTTAATTTACAAATTGTTCATGGAGAAGAATATAGAGAAACTTCAAATACTAGACTTACTAGAGAAAAAACAATAACAGCTACAAGAGGAAATATACTAGATCAATCTGGAAATAAATTAGTATCCACAACAATGTTATATAATGTGGAAATCTATAAAACAAAAATAGATAATGAAACTCTCAATAATACATTATTATTAGTAGCAAAAACACTTGAAGAAAATGGAGATAGTTACATTGATAATTTTCCTATAACTATTAATCCATACGCATTTAAAGATATAAATATTGATGATTGGAAAAAAAGTAATAATATTGATATATCATTTGATGCAGAAGCTTCATTTAACTTTTATAAAGAAAAATATAAAATAAATAGTGATAATATAGAAGATGCTAGAAAAATAATAACATTGAGATATTTAATTGAAAAAGATGGTTATAGTAATACAAAATCAGTTAAAATTGCAAGTAATATAAGTAATTCAAGTTATGCTAAGTTTAATGAAATGGGAACTAGCTTTCCTGGTATTAGTACGTATATTGAACCAACTGTTTCTTATCCATATGGAGAGCTTGCTTCACATATTTTAGGATATGTTGGAAAAATATCTCCTGATGAGTTGGAAAATAATACTGATTACAATCAAAATGATATTATAGGAAAAACTGGAATTCAGAAGGTTTTTGAAAAATATTTAAAAGGTAAAGATGGAATAAAACAAATTGATATGTCTGTTGAAGGGGTAGTTACAGATGAGTACATTTCAGAAGCAGCAATAACAGGAAGTGATGTTGTTTTAACTATAGATGCAGATTTACAAAAAGCAACAGAAGAAGCATTAGCGAAGGATATTGCTGATATGCAAAATGGAGTTTTAAGAGATGCAACAAAGGCAAGTGAAGGTTCAGCAGTTGTTTTAAACATAAAAACTGGAGAAATTCTTGCTATGGCAAGTTTTCCAAATTATAATCCTTCTCTTTTTACAGATGGTATAAGTCAAACAAATTGGAATAACTATTTGTATGATACAAGACATCCTTTAGTTAACAAAGCAATATCTGACAAGTCTGCACCAGGATCTACTTTTAAATTGGTAACTGCAATAGCAGGGTTAGAAAGTGGAGTAATAGATTTAAATACAAAAATAAATGATACCTATATTTATAAATATTATAATGATTATCAACCAAAATGTTGGCTAAGAGGTGGACATGGTTGGCAAAATGTAGTTCAAGCAATAGAACATTCATGTAATTATTTCTTTTATGAAACGGGAAGAAGAGCAGGAATTGATAAACTAACAGAAGTAGCAAAAGCATTTGGATTAGGGCAAAAAACTGGAGTAGAACTTCCAGATGAAATATCAGGTACATTATCAAATCCAGATGTAGATAATGAATGGACTGGTGGAAAAACAATTCAGACAGCAATAGGACAATTATATAATGACTTTACACCTCTTCAAATGGCAAAATATACGGCTATGCTTGCAAATGGTGGTAAAAATATTGAAGTTACAATTATAAAATCTATAAATAATCAAGATGGTACACAAGTATCAAGAAATGAAATTGAATCACATGTAAATAGCTTTTTGCAAAAAGATGGAAATAGTGGATCAGATCTTGGATTAAGTGCAGATATTATTGCTACAATTAGGCAAGGTATGAAAGGTGTTACAAGCGATGATGCAGGAACAGCATATTCATATTTTAGAGATTTCAATATTGAAGTTGGGGGTAAAACAGGTTCTGCATCTACAAATAATGGAACAAATGCATGGTTTATTGGTTTTGCACCATTTGATGATCCTGAAATTGCAGTTGCAGTTTATGTAAAAAATGGTGAACATGGAGGTTATACTGCTCCTGTTGCAAGGAGTATTTTTGCTCAATATTTAGGAATGAATGCATCGCAAATAACAGAAGATACAACTGTTTTTTCTTATATGCAAAGTGTAAGATAAAA
>CANQMY010000015.1 GCA_947625075.1 uncultured Clostridia bacterium | reverse complement strand
CTCAGGGTTATGAGCCCTGCGAGCTGCCAACTGCTCCACCCCGCGATGTCTAACAAAATTTATTATACTATGCAAAACACTTTTTGTCAACCAAATTATTAAAAATAAAAGAAATTTCATGAAATTTATAAGTATCTTATACAAAATAAATAGTATTTTGAAAATTTATTATATACAATAATATGAAAATTATTCACTAAATGTTCATAAGATATTAAATAAAAATTAAAATTAAAATAATTTATCACTTTGACACTTATATTAATATATGATATAAATCATTTCATGAGTAAAAAATTATTAATAACAGAAAAACCTTCGGTAGCAATGGAATTTGCAAAGGTCATAGGAGAAAACGGTCAAAGAAAAAATGGTTTTATCGAGTCTAAAGATTGGATAATAACATGGTGCGTAGGACATTTAGTTACGATGAGTTATCCAGAAAAATATGATGAAAATCTAAAATTATGGAGATTAGATACTTTGCCATTTATACCAGATGAATGGAAATATGAAATAATTAAAGGTGTAGAAAAACAATTTGAAATAATAAAAAGTCAACTTACAAGAGATGATGTTGACTCAATTTATGTTGCAACAGACTCTGGAAGAGAAGGAGAATATATATATAGACTTGTTGATCAGATGATAAATGTTAAAGAAAAAGAAAAAAGAAGAATATGGATAGATTCTCAAACAGAAGAAGAAATTAGAAGGGGAATTAAAGAGGCAAAAGATTTATCAGAATATGATAGTTTATCTGACAGTGCATATTTGAGAGCAAAAGAAGATTATCTAATAGGAATTAATTTCTCAAGAATGTTATCTATTATTTATGGAAGAAGGTTAGCAAAATCCATTGGAGAAGAAAAAGCTTCTATATCTGTCGGAAGAGTTATGACATGCGTTTTAGGTATGGTAGTAGAACGTGAAAGAGAAATAAGAAATTTTATAAAAGTACCATTTTATAAAATAGTAGGACATTTTGAAAAAGATAAAAATAATCAAGTAATAGCTGAATGGAAAGTATCTAAAAGTTCTAAAGAATTTGAATCTAATAAATTATATAATGAAACTGGATTTAAAAAAGAAAATGAAGCAAAAGATTTTATTTCATATTTAAAAGGAAAAAAAGCAGTAGTAGAGGAAATAAAAAAATCAAAACAAAAAGAAAATGCTCCACTTTTGTTTAATTTAGCAGAAATACAAAATGAGTGTACAAAAAGATTTAAAATAAAACCTGATGAAACATTAGAAATTATCCAAAATTTATATGAAAAGAAGTTAGTAACTTATCCAAGAACTGATGCAAGAGTATTATCAACAGCTGTAAGTAAAGTAATTACAAAAAATTTAAATGGAATTGCTACAGGTTATAAAGATAATGAAATTCAAAGTTTTATAAAGCAAATGAAGGAAGAAAAATACTCAACAAATTTGGCTAAAACTAAATATGTAAATGATAGTAAAATTACAGATCACTATGCAATAATTCCAACAGGACAAGGATTTGATAATTTAGCAAAACTTCCAGAACTTCAGAGCAAAGTTTATAACTTAATAGTAAAAAGATTTTTAGCAATTTTTTATCCACCTGCTGAATTTAATAAAATGAATATAACTATTGATGTAGAAGGAGAAAAATTTTATGCTAGTTCAAAGGTGTGTACAAAAAAAGGATATTTGGAAGTACTAAAAAAAGCAAAAGATGAAGAGCAAAGTACAGAGTTACAAGAAGATTTTAAAGTTAAAAAAGGTGAAATTTTAAGTGTAGAAAATTTTGAAATAAAAGAATCTGAAACTACACCTCCTACAAGATATAATTCTGGATCAATGATTTTAGCTATGGAAAATGCAGGGAAGCTAATAGAAGACGAAGAATTAAGAGAACAAATAAAGGGTGCAGGAATAGGTACAAGTGCAACTAGAGCTGAAATTATAAAAAAATTAGAAAAGATAAAATATATAGAAATTAATACAAAAACACAAATTATTACTCCAACAAAAAAAGGAGAATATATATATGATATAGTGCATTTATCTATGCCAGATATGTTAAATCCAAAGCTTACGGCGAGTTGGGAAAAAGGACTAGATATGGTTGCTAAAAAAGAAATAAAATCAGAAGAGTTTATGTCAAAATTAAAAAAATATATAAATGATAAGTTTAATAAATTAGTAATAAAACCTTAAAAAATGTATTATTTAACATAAATGTGAAACATAAAAGAAAACAAAAAAACATAATCCACATAAATATTATTATATAAACACTACGGAGACTGTATATTAAAAAAATATTATGACTGGACAAGTTTATTATTTTGTGGTATAAATAATAATAGGATTGGAGGTACAGAAACATAAATAAAGTAAAAAAAGTTGTAGTAGGATTCAGAACATTAACAAAATTATTGGTAATACTAATGGTTGCTACATTAATCATTTCAGGAATAATTAAATTAACATTTAAACAAACTTATAGTGTAAGTTTAAATGGTGAAATAATAGGATATACTAATGATAAGATAAATTTACAAAAAAGAATTAATACATATATTTCATCTGGTAATGGTTCAGACATTGCATTTGTTGAAGTAAAAGATTTACCACAATATACAGCATGTCTTTTAAAGAATAATGAAGAAACAAATGATGATGAGATATTTGAAAAAGTTACATCAACAGGAACACCATATTTTAAATATTATGCTATAACAGATGAAAATACTGAAAAAGTATATGTGCAAACATTTGAAAATGCAGAAGAAGTTATTAATCAATTAAAAAATAAAGATAGTGCAAATGCCAAAGATTTAGGAATAGTTGAAAAATATGAAACAGCAAAAGCAGAATTTAAAGAAGTATCAGCATGTGTTGATGAATTATATGAAAAAAAGATAGTATATACAAGTGTATATAGAGACATTGGTACACAAATAGTAAATGAAGCAAGTGTACCAACAGATTTAGGAGTAACACTAATTAGACCAATTAGTGGAGTAATTACATCAAGATATGGACTAAGATGGAGAGATAACCATAAAGGTTTAGATATAGCAGCACCTAAAGGAACAGCTATAAAAGCGGCAGCAGCAGGAACAGTTATTTTTGCAGGAAATGGTGCAGGAAATGGATATTCTGGATATGGAAATGTAGTTGTTGTTCGTTCAACAAGTTCACTAGTAATTCTATATGGACATTGTAGTGAAGTAAATTGTAAAACAGGTCAACAGGTTGCACAAGGACAAATAATTGCCAAAGTTGGATCGACTGGTATTTCAACAGGAAATCATTTACATTTTGAAATTAGATATAACGGAACAGCAATTAATCCACAAAGATATGTATATAATTAAATAAAAAATATGAAAGTAAAAATTGCTTTCATATTTTTTTTTACATTTTTTTTTAATTTTCTTGTATTTTTAGGTCATTTAAGATAAAATAAGAAAAAATTATATCACAAAATGTATGGTACTTTTTTAATTTAGGTTATTAAATTTGACAAAAAATTTAAAGTTTAAGTATTAAAATAAATTAAAAAAGTAAGAGGTGGTAGGGATGTTACAAAATATTTCAAAAAACATTGAAGAAAAAGAAGAAAAGCAAAAAATAGATTATAAGGAAATAGTATCAAGAATTTTTACTTTACAAAACTTATTGATATATATTTTAACTTTTATGATGTCTATGGTTGGATTTGGCGTAGAAAATGATGTAATTGCACCATTTGGAATAGCAATGGTTGCTGCAAGTATAAGCAATGGATTGCCAATTGCATTTGTATATTTATCAGGATTATTAGGTACAATAATTAGATTTGGTTCTACAAATACAATTTCCTTTATTTTTTCATCTATTGTAATGTTACTTTTAATTTTAATAAAGAAGCCATCAAAAACAGAAGATGAAAATGAAAAAATAAGATTGGGAAATTATTTATTTTTTTCGATTATTTTAGTACAAGTTATTACTATTATATTTAAGGGATTTTATTTATATGACTTATTAGTGGCAATTACTATGTCAGTTACAAGTTATATTTTTTATAAAATATTTGTAAATTCAATAGATGTTATAGCTAAATATGGAATAAAAAGGGTGTTTTCTATAGAAGAGGTTATAGGGGCAAGTTTAATATTTGCTATTGCATCAATAGCTTTAAGTAATGTTCAAATATTTTCTTTCTCCTTAAGAAATATAATTTGTATATTTATAATTCTAGTACTAGGATGGAGAAATGGAATCTTAGTAGGTGGAATTAGTGGGATAACAATGGGGATAGTTTTAGGGATAATAGGAGATGGAAACCCTATTTTAATATCAGCTTATGCAATATCAGGAATGTTATCAGGACTTTTGAATAAATTTGGCAAGATAGGTGTAATAATAGGATTTGTTTTAGGAAATATTTTAATAGCATACTCTGCAAATGGAGGAATTAATAATATTATTATGTATCAAGAGATTTTAATTGCATCTGTTGGTTTACTTGCTATGCCTAAAAATACAAAAATAAATATAGACAAGCTTATTCCTAAAACAAAATTACTTCCAGAAGCGGGAAGAACACTAGATGAGAGTTCAGAAACATTAATTAAATTAAATAGTATTTCAAAAACAATTTCTGATATAGCTAATAATTATAAACAAGATGAGCTTTATGAAAAAAATGAATCAAACTTTGAGGAAGAAGTAATAAAAGCATTAGATGGTTTAGAAGATAATTTATTATATGATGAAATTTATAATAATAACGGAAATATTTTAGAAAACTTTTTTGATAATTTAATAGAAAATGGAATACTAACGCAAAATGCTATGATAAGTATATTAACAAAACATAATATATATATAATGAATTCAGATGATAAAGATACAAATAATGCGAACGAAAAAGAGCTAAGGGAAATTTTAAATGCAATTAATTCTGCATGGAGAATCTGTAAATCTAATTTAGTTTGGCAAAAAAAATTAGATGAAATAAATAAAAACATGTCAGAACAACTAAAAAATGTAAAAAATGCAATTGAAAATATAACAGAGGATTTTACTGAACCAGAAGACAATGAATTTAATAAATATAAGCAAAATATAATTAAAAATTTAAAAGAAAAAAATATATTACTTAAAGATGTAAAAATAAAAAAAGAAACTTCAGGAAGATTTATTATAAATGCATATACAAATATTTGTGATGATGAAGTAGGAAATATGTGCCCTATCAAGCCAATATTAAAAGTAATAACAAATATATTTGGCGAAAAGTTTACAATTCAAGATCAAAAATGTGGAATAAGAATAAATAAAGACGTATGTTCTTATACATATATTTCAGATGATAAATACTTACTTCAAACAGGAATTACAAAAATAAAGAAAGATGGAAGTGATGTTTCAGGAGATTCTATGTCTAGTGTAAGACTAGGAGATGGAAAATACTTATTTGCAATAAGTGATGGTATGGGTTCTGGAGAAGATGCGAGAAAAAATAGTAAACTTGCAATTAATATGCTAGAAAGATTACTTAGTTCAGGATTTGAAAAAGATACTTCACTTAAATTAATTAATTCGGCATTACTTTCAAACAATAAAAAAGAAAGCTATGCAACACTTGATATTTCAATTTTAGATTTATATGGAGGAAAAATTGAACTAATAAAAAGTGGAGCATGCCCAACTTATATAAAAAGAAGGAGAAATGTAAATATAATTAAGTCAAATTCACTTCCAACTGGAATAATTGAAGATGCAAACATTGATATATATGACAAAGATTTGGAAGATGGAGATATTTTAGTAATGTGTAGTGATGGAATTATAGATTCTTCTATAGAATATGCAAATAAAGATTTATGGCTTAAATATCTATTAGAGGATATTCAAACTGATATTCCAGAAAGAATTGCTGACATTATTTTAAGAGAAGCAACAGATAACTGCGTGGGAAAACCAAAAGATGATATGAGTGTAATTGTAGTAAAAGTAATAAAGAAATAATTGTAAAAAATATATATATAAAATTACTTGCAAAAAATGCAATTTTATAATATAATTTATGCTTGAATTTAAGAGAAAATTTTGCAAATGGAGGACTATAAACTGTGGTAGTAAAAGCAAGTATTTTAGATGAACTAAAGAATTCTACTAGTAGCGAAGATGTAGAAAAAGCAAAAAATCTTTTAAATAAACAAGCAATTACTATAACAAAGGTCACATACAAGAATGAAAATGAATTTTCAGTACATGCAGATGTTAAAGGAAAGCATGGTTTTTATAATACTTATTTAAGTGTAAAAAATGGAGAAATTGATGATTTAAGATGCACATGCCCAGAATATGAATCTACTTATGGAACATGTAGACATATTTTATCTACTGTCATGGAATTTGATAGTAATAGTGCTTATGCAAAGCTTTTTGCTGGAGAAGAAAAAGCGATAATTAGTAATAAAGACAAAAAACAAAAAAGTGAAAAATATAGAATTTATAGACAAATGATAAATTCTTTTTATGAAGAGGAGCAAATAGAACAAAAGTCAGAAAAATATTTAGGTGAAAAAGTTTCTTTAGAACCAATTATATTATATAAGCAAAACTCAAAAGAAATAAAACTTGAATTTAAAATAGGCAATAAACAAATGTATAAAATTAAGGATTTGCCTGAATTTTATGATAGAATGCAAAAAAACGAAAAATATAGATATGGTTTAAAACTAGAATTATTACATACTAGAGAAGCATTTGAAAAAGAAAGTTTACCACTATTAGATTTCATGCTAAAATATGCAGAAATAAAAAAATACACAAATGAGTCTAATGAAAAATTTTTTGTTAATGCCTTAAATAATTCTAGTATAGTACTTTCTAATACTGCTTTAGACGAATTTTTTGAAACAATGAGCGGAAAAGAAGTAGAGGTAGAAACAGAATATTCCACAGAAAGAATAAAATTTGTGGAAAATGAACCGGAAATTAAGTTTAAAATTATAAGTAAAAACAATGAAGATTATGCAATTACTACTAACGAAGATATTTTTTCTTTTTCTACGTTATATGGAAAAAAATATATATATTTATTAAGAGAAAATAAATTACATAGATGTTCATTTGAATTTGAAAAAACAATTTTAAAATTATTGAATGTATTTAGAGTTAATTTTACTAAAGAAATAGTATTCAAGAAAGATGAATTTGCAGATTTTTATTCTCTAGTTATACCGAAAATTAAAAACAATTTAAACATAGATGAAATCAATCCATTAGAATTTGAAATGTATAAACCAAAGGAATTAAAAGTTAAAGTATATTTAGACTATTTACCTAATGGATATGTAACAGCAAATGTAAAATTTGAATATGATAATTTTGAATTTAATCCATTTGAACAGGTTGATTCTAAAATACCAAGAAATGCAATTGCGGAATCAAAAGCTTTAGATAAATTTAAAAATTCAGGATTTATGTTAGGAAAAGATAAATTACTAATTTTAGCAAATGATGATTATATTTATGATTTTTTAACTGAAGGAATAAATGAATATATATCAGAATTTGAAGTTTTAGCAACAGAAGAATTTAGAAATAAACAAATAAAAATTCCTAAAATTAGTTCAATAGGTGTTAAATTAGAAAACAACTTATTAAGTATAGATTTATCGGGAATAGATTTAAATGCTCAAGAAATAGAAGAAGTAATGAAAAGGTATAAGCTTAAAAAGAAATATTATAAGCTTAAAAATGGTACTTTTTTAAATATTTCTGATAATGAGACATTAGATATTATTGATAAACTTGCAGAAGGTACTAATTCAAGTTATAAAGAATTAATTAGTGGAAATTTAAAACTTCCTATATATCGTGGACTATACTTAAATAATATTCTAAAAAAACATGATTTATTGGTAAAGCAAAGTGATAGTTATAAAAATTTAGTTGATAGTGTTTATAATAGACAACTATCTGAAAAATTTAAATTGCCAAAGGAATTAAAAACGGACTTAAGAGAATATCAACAAGTTGGATATGAATGGCTAAATAATTTAGATTGCTATAATTTAGGTGGAATATTAGCTGATGATATGGGACTAGGTAAAACTGTACAAATTTTAGCAATAATATTAAAATATATTGAAGACATTAAAGAAAAAAAGATAAATGAAGAGAAAAAACCAATATTGGTAGTTTGTCCAAGTTCATTATGCTTAAATTGGAAAGAGGAAGCAAATAAATTTACGCCAATATTAAAAACAAAAGTAATTGCGGGAACTTTAGAAAGTAGAACAAAAGCAATAAAAGAAATAAAAAAATACGATATAGTTATGACATCTTATGATTTATTAAAAAGAGATATAGATATTTATAAAGAATGCAATTATAATTTTAGATATATAATTGCAGATGAAGCACAATATATAAAAAATAATAATACTAAAAATGCAAAAGCAATAAAAGAAATAAAAGCAGATACTAGGTTCGCATTAACTGGTACACCTATTGAAAATTCACTTTCAGAATTATGGTCGATTTTTGATTTTATAATGCCTGGATATTTATTTACTTATAATAAATTCAAAGCACTTTATGAAACTCCAATAACAAAAGATCAGGATTTAAGAGCGATGAGTAAATTAAAAGCAATGATTGAACCATTTATACTTAGAAGAATTAAAGAAAAAGTACTTACTGAACTTCCGGAAAAAACAATAACGGTTTTAAACAACGAGATGGATGATGAACAGAGAAATATTTATGTTTCTTATATGAAAATAGCTAAAAAGGAAGTAAAAGAGGAAATAGAAGCTAATGGAATTGAAAATAGTCAAATAAAAATCTTAGCTTTACTTATGAGACTAAGACAAATTTGTTGTCATCCAGGACTTTTTATAGATAACTATGAAGGTGAAAGCAGTAAGCTAAATCAATGTATGGAAATAGTTAAAGATGCAATTTCAGGAGGTCATAAAATTTTAATATTTTCAGGATATTCATCAATGTTTTGGTATTTAGAAAAAGAGTTAAAAAAAGAAGGAATAAGTTTTTTAAAGCTAACAGGACAAACTAAAGTTGATGAAAGAATGAAGCTAGTTAATGAGTTCAATAATAATGAAAATGTTAAAGTATTTCTAATATCACTAAAAGCTGGTGGAACAGGATTAAATTTAATAGGTGCAGATATGGTAATTCATTATGATCCATGGTGGAATTTATCAGCAGAAAATCAAGCAACAGATAGAACATATAGAATTGGACAAAAAAAGAATGTACAAGTATATAAATTGATAACTAAAAATACAATAGAAGAAAAAATATATAATATGCAAAAACGTAAAGCAATGTTAGCAGATGACATGCTTTCAACTAAAGAAACTTTTATTAGTAAATTGTCAAAAGACGAAATCATGGATTTATTTGAATAAAAGATAATTGCCAAAAGGAGATGAATTTTAGCATCTCCTTTTTAAAATAAAATATAAAGGAGAAAAATGGAAAGAAGATATAAACCAGAAAAGTATGTAAGTGTAATAGGTGGAGGTTTAGCAGGAACAGAAGCGGCATATCAATTAGCAAAAAGAGGAGTTCCAGTTAAATTATTTGAAATGAGACCATATAGAAAAACACCAGCACATGAAACAGGAAATTTAGCAGAAATAGTTTGTAGTAACTCATTTAAATCAAAACTGCACACTAATGCATGTGGACTTTTAAAAGAAGAACTAAAAATGTTAGATTCATTATTAATAAGAATTGCAGAAGAAACAGCAGTTCCAGCAGGACAAGCTTTAGCAGTAGATAGAGAAAAATTTTCAAAAAGAGTAACAGAAGAGATTGAAAACAATCCATTAATAGAAGTAATAAGAAATGAAGTTTTATGCTATCCAAACGAATTATATAATTTGCCATATCTTTCAAAATATGGGACTGTAATTATTGCATCTGGTCCACTTACTTCAAACTATCTTGCAAAAGGAATAGAAAAGCTGCTTGGAAAAGAGTCATTGCATTTTTATGATGCTTCTGCACCAATAATTGAAAAAGATTCAATAAATTTTGACATTGCATTTTATGGAGATAGATATGAGCAAGAAAGAAAAAAAGATGAAGCAGTAGAAGCTTGGAAAGAAAGAATTAAAAATATATCAAGTGGAAGTTATATAAATTTACCAATGAATAAAGAAGAATATGAAATATTTTATAATGAACTTGTAAATGCGGAACTAGCGGAGTTACACGAATTTGATAAAAAAGAAATATTTGAAGGCTGTATGCCAATAGAAGTTATGGCAAAAAGAGGAATAGATACATTAAGATTTGGAATGTTAAAACCAGTTGGCTTTACTGATCCAAGAACAGGAAAAAGACCTTATGCAGTAGCACAATTAAGGCAAGATGATAGCAAAGAAAAATTATACAATATAGTTGGTTTTCAAACTAATTTAAAATTTGGAGAACAAAAAAGAGTATTTAGTTTAATACCAGGACTAGATAATGCAGAATTTGCAAGATATGGAGTAATGCACAGGAATACATTTATAAATTCAAGCGAATTATTAGATGAAACATATTGCTTAAAATCACAAAATAATATTTATTTTGCAGGGCAAATTACAGGAGTAGAAGGTTATGTAGAATCTATATCTTCAGGACTTATAGCAGGTATAAATGCAGCAAATAGATTTAAACAGATGCAATCATATTTAAAAAATATCGGAGATTATACAGTAATAGATGTAGAAAAATTAAAAAGTATTCCAAACGAAAATAAAACTGTTTTTAGTGATAAAACTATGATAGGAGCACTAGCAAGATATATATCAACTCCAAATAAAGATTTTCAACCAATGAACGCGAATTTTGGAATATTGCCAGAACTAGAAGAAAAGATAAAAGATAAAAAATTAAGATATAGCATGCTTTCAGATAGAGCAATAAAAGATATATTAATGAATTTTAAATATAGTATCAAATAAGTTAAATATTCTGAGAAACAAATATTCCGAGAAAATGCAATAGAGTTGCAATTCATAATAAATTATGTTATAATTAGACTAATTTATGTAGTAATGTCACAATAAAAGAAAAGGAGAAGAGAAATGGCTACAGAAAGGACTATACAAGATTATTTACTCAATAGGACAAGAGAACAAGCGGAGGAAGACTGGATAAAGTTTTTGGAAGCATATAAAGAAAATAAAAACATGAGTCGAGAAATGGCGGGAAAGCTAGAAACCGATGAAGAACAGCTAATTAGATATGCAGTAGCTCGGTGCAGAAATGTTCCACCAGAGGTAAGAAAACATCTATGGTAAGTTGTGAAAAGCGAGACTATCAATTGATAGTCTCTTTTTTATATTACATCGCGAGGTGCGATTTGGAATAAGTGTAACAAAATCTTGAATCATTGAACAAAAACTTGAAATAAAAGATTGTTTAGTGATAAAACCATGATAGGAGCACTAGCAAAATATATATCAACTTCCAATAAAGATTTTCAACCAATGAATGCAAATTTTGGAATATTGCCAGAACTAGAAGAAAAGATAAAAGATAAAAAATTAAGATATAGCATGCTTTCAGATAGAGCAATAAAAGATATATGTTTAATTAAAACACACATTTAATATAGAAAATATGGTAAATTTTAAATATTTATATACTAAATACTTGATTTTTTTTCTATTTTATGTTATTCTAATAAATAGGACAACTGTATAATTTAGTTTTATATTGTTGGAAAGGAGAAAAACTATGGATGAAAATAATTTAGAAGTTTCTGATGAGATGATAGAAAAATTATCTATTGAAGAACTTGCAGATTTAAAATATGAAGCAGACGAAATATTAGAAAATATAGAAGAAGAATTGGCAGCATGCGATGAAGCATTAAATTCATAAAAATAAAAGGAGGAAAATAATATAATGAATTTGAGAGAATTTAATGATGAATATCTTATATTAAAGAATCATTTAGATGCAATAAAAACATCTACAAAAAATAATATTGATTTATTAAGAACTGAAAGAGAAGATTTAGTTATTTTAAATGGAGATTTAATATACGCACAAAGAAAAAATGATAAAACAGAGTATGAAAACATAAAAAATCAAATTAATTTGAAAAAAGAGAGCATAAGAAATGGAAAAAGAATTGTTGAAGAACAACAAAGAAAAATAAGTGCATTACAAAGAAGTTTAGATTCAAGAATAAAAAGCATCCAACAAGATCCAGAATTAAGTGCTAGAATGGATAAAGCTCTAGCTGCAAGATATGAAAGAAAGATAAACAAAGCTTTTATGGATAAGGAACAAGCTGAAGCAACAAAAACATCATTGCAAAATGTTAAAGTTTTATTGTCAAAACATCCACATATAGAAAATAATGTTAAATTATTCTTAGAAAAACAACTTTTAGAAGAAAAATTAAATAAACAGTTAGAAAGAATTACAGAACATAATGGAGAAGTTGTTACATATACTGATCCAGATAAAGCAAATGAAATTAAAACAAAATTACAAAGTATTAATAATGACAAAGAAAAAATACGTTCTAATATGTATTCAATATGTAGAAAAAAGAAAATAGATATTAGGGAAATAGATGATATAATTGATGCTATTGTAGAAAGCAAATCAATTGTTATAGGATCAAAAGGTGTTGATTTAAATAGTACATTTAATAAAATGAATAGCTCATTAAATAGAAAAATATCAAGAAATAATAAAATTATTTCTGAATATAATATAGCTTTTAGTAATATATCAGCATATAATAAAGCAAATGATGAAGCTAAAGAACAAAAAGAGAAAAACGATAATGATGAAAATAATATACACTGGTGGAATTTTATTAAAAGATATAAAAATTGGAAATCTTCTAGAGAGTCTAAAAAACAAACTAAAGAATTACCAGAACCAGTAAGTTATACAACTCAAGAAGCTAAAGATGAAAGAAAACAATTTAACAATTCATTTAAATATGATATTGTTAGAGAAGCTATGGATCAAAGAGCAAAAGCTGATATAGCTGATGCAAGAAATATAATAAGAGAAAGTAAGGAAAGGGAAGAAGAAGAAAGATAATATTTAAATTTATAGCAATAAAATTAAATATAATTCAAAAATCCGTAAGTAAAAATAACAAAAAATAATTGACATTTAAAATAATAGATGATAAAATAATACTGTTATTTATAATGCTGAAATTATGCATTATTTATAACAGTATTTTTATTATATAGATTAATATAAAATAATCTATAAATAATTTTACAAAAATATTAAAATTAGGAGGTGAAATTTAAGTGCCAACAATTAATCAATTAGTTAGAAAAGGAAGAAAAGTTCCAACAACTAAATCAAAGAGTCCTGCTCTTCAACATGGATTTAATACTATGAAAAGTAGACAAACTAATAGAAGAAGTCCACAGAAAAGAGGAGTTTGTACAGTTGTAAAAACAGTTACACCTAAGAAACCAAACTCAGCACTAAGAAAAGTTGCCAGAGTAAGACTTTCAAATGGTTATGAAGTAACATCTTATATTCCAGGTGAAGGACACAATTTACAAGAGCACAGTGTTGTACTTATAAGAGGAGGAAGAGTAAAAGATCTTCCTGGTGTTAGATACCATATTATAAGAGGAACTTTAGATACAGCTGGTGTTAAAGACAGAAT
>CANQMY010000014.1 GCA_947625075.1 uncultured Clostridia bacterium | reverse complement strand
CTACGGTGAGCTCTTACCTCGCCTTTTCACCCTTACCATTTCTGGCGGTTATTTTCTGTTGCACTTTCCTTAAGGTTTCCCTCACTTGACGTTATCAAGCATCTTTGCTCTGTGGAGCCCGGACTTTCCTCGTACGCTACCTTTCGGTCTTGCTATACGCAACCATTCAATTTACTAAATTAAATTTTACTATTTTTTTTGTAATTTGTCAATTTATATAATAAAACAACCTGCACTATATTGATAAAAATTAGAAAAAAATAATAATTGATTATAACTTATTTATAAACTTATTTTTAGTTGCAATAGATGAATGAACATATGTGTTTAAAGTAATTGTTACATTAGCATGACCGAGTATTTCACTTAAAGATTTAACATCCATACCAACATTTATACATCTTGTTGCAAATGTATGTCTTAGTGTGTGGTATTTTTTATAACTAACTTTGGCATATTTTAAAACCTGTCTATATGTATATCTATATGCTATAGGTTCAATCCATCTATCTTTATTTCCTGATAGAATAAATGCATCTTTTGAATAATCTTTTGAAAAAACTTTTAAAATTACATATAAATTATTATTAATTGGAATTTTACGTAATGATTTTTGAGTTTTAGGAGTTGTATAAATTACTTTAGTATTTCTTCTGCTTACATAAACTCTTTGTAATGTATGTGTAACATTAATTATTCTATTATCAAAATCAATATCACTCCATTTTAACGCGCATACTTCTCCTATTCTTAATCCTGTATATATACTAATTATAATTCCTAATTCCTTTATATTATTAAGTTTAATGCATTTTTTTATAATTTTATTTTTTTCTCTTTCATTAAAAATTGATATTTCTTTTTTATATATTGTTGGTGAAGATACTAGACTTAATTTAAAGTTGACATCGTATTTTACTTCCGCAAACTTTAGTATGCATTTTAAAATTACGACTGTATCTTTAACAGTTTTACTGGATAATCTTGTCATTAATGTTTCTATAAATGAATTAAAATCATAATTCAATAATTCTCCTAAAGTTAGCTCACCTATTGGATTTAATAGCTTATTTGAAATTAAATATTTATAATTTAAATAAGTAGATTCTTTTATTTTTGTTTTTTTAAACAATAACCATTCATTTGATACTTCATTAAATTTTACATTTAAATTTTCCATTTTTTAAACCTCCTATTATATTATTTATAATATAATAAAGTTTATTTTTAAATAATATTATTCGTTTTTTAGGAAAATTTTTCAAAAAAATTTAATTAATTTTACATTTTTAAAACATATTTAGCGAAATATAGTTATATTATTTTTAATAATTTATTATGTTAAATAATGAGCAAAAAAATAAAAAGAAAAATATAAAATTAATTTTAATATATTATTTCTTTTTATTTAAAATTTTTATAAATTTTTCATTGATAATTTAACTTTTTGTTTCTCAAAGTCAATTCCTATAACTTTAACTTTTACTATATCTCCAATTGAAACTATATCAGTTGGTTTTCTTACAAATTTATCACTTAACTCTGAAATATGTACTAATCCATCATGTTTAACTCCTATATCTACAAATGCTCCAAAATCAGTTATATTTCTAACTGTACCAGTTAAAATCATATTTTCTTTTAAATCATCAAACTTTAACACATCACTTCTTAATATTGGTTTAGGCATATCTTCTCGTGGATCTCTTCCAGGTTTTGATAATTCCGAAATTATATCTCTAAGAGTTATTTCACCAACATTTAAATCTTTAGCTGTTGCCATAATATTTAATGAAGATAATTTTGATTTTATTTCTTTCAATTTCTCTTTATCTAAGATATCTTGTTTATTATATCCAATTGTTTTTAAAAGTTTTTCCGCAACTTCATAACTTTCAGGATGAACAGCAGTTATCTCAAGAGGATTTTTTCCATTAGGAATTCTTACAAAACCTGCACATTGTTCAAAAGTAGATTGTCCTAATTTAGGAACTTTTAACAATTCTTTCCTTTCTTTGAACTTACCATTTTCGTCTCTATATTTTACAATGTTTTTTGCAATTCCAGAATTAATACCTGAAACATAAGATAAAAGAGAAGATGTTGCAGTATTTAAATCAACACCAACTTCATTAACTGTATCTTCTACTACTCCAGATAAACTTTCTGATAATGCTTTCTGATCTACATCATGCTGATATTGACCAATACCTATAGCTTTTGGATCTATTTTTACAAATTCAGCAAGTGGATCTTGTAGTCTTCTTGCAATTGAAATAGCACCTCTAAGTGATACATTTAAATCTGGATATTCTTCACTTGCAAGTTTTGATGCAGAATAAACTGATGCTCCTGCTTCGCTAACAATTGTATAATATACATCTAACCCTGTTTTTTCCTTTAATTCTTTTATAGTATCAGAAACAAAAATTTCTGATTCTCTAGATGCTGTACCATTTCCAATTGCAATCATATTTATGTTATCTTTCATAATTAATCTTATAAGTTCTTTTTTTGAACCCTCTATATCATTTTGAGGTTCTGTAGGATATACTACACCTGTATCTAAGACTTTTCCTGTTTCATCTATTACTGCTAATTTACATCCAGTTCTATATGCAGGGTCAAACCCAAGAACAGTAAGACCTTTTAAAGGTGCTCCTAAAAGTAATTGTTTTGCGTTTTTTCCGAAAACTATAATTGCTTGTTTATCAGCTTTTTCAGTTAAATCAGAACGAACTTCTCTATCTATTGATGGCTTAATTAATCTTTCCCAACTATCTTCTACAGCTTCTTTAATTAAATCTGCCCTATCTCCTTTTGTTTTTATAACTTTATTACATATTAAATCTATTATTTTTTCTTCGGGTTTAATAATTTTTACTTTTAAAAATTCTTCTTTTTCTCCCCTATTTATTGCCAAAATTCTGTGGCTAGGAATTTTTGATAAATGTTCATTAAAGTCATAGTACATCTCATAAGGAGATTTTTCATCTTCTTTATTAGAAGAAGTTTCAATTATTCCTTCTTTGTAATAGATTGATTTTATCTTTTTTCTATAATAAGGATCATCTGATATAATTTCTGCTATTATATCTTTTGCTCCACTTAAAGCTTCAGTAATATCATGAACTTCATCTGTAATAAATTTTTTTGCAAATTCTTTTATATCTTCCGTACTTTTTTGTTCAAAAATATTTTGTGCAAGTAAATCAAGACCTTTTTGTTTTGCAATAATTGCTCTTGTTTTCTTTTTCTGTTTATATGGTCTATAAATATCTTCAACTTCAGAAAGTGTAATTGCATTTTCTAATTCATTTGCTATTTCTTCTGTCCACTTTCCTTGATTTTCTATAGAATTTTTTATTTCTTCTTTTCTTTTTTCTAGATTTCTTAAATAAGTTAGTCTTTCATTTAAATTACGTAAAATTTCATCACTTAAATTTCCGAGTAACTTCTTTTCTATATCTAGCAATAAAAGGAATTGTATTTCCTTCATCTATTAGTTTAATCGTTTTTTCGACTTGAATTTCTTTGATATTAAGCTCATTTGCTATTATGTTTTGTATATTCATATTCTTTTCCTTCCATTTAAAAATAAACATTAGAAAATATATTTTTATATATTTTCTAATTCTTGCATAACATTTTTATATCCCATAAAAAATATTTGTTTATCATTAATTTGTGCAATTCGCTCTAAATCTTCCAAAATAACATATTTTTTTTGCAAATCTTCTTTCTGATTATTATTAGATGCTATTATGTTTGAAAAGTAATTTTTAGCTGTTGAAACACTTGTTATAACATTATTCCAATTGTTATCTGTGCTAACAAGTATATATGCATTTAATATATTTAATTTGGTATTATATATATTTTGCTTTTCCATATCATCATTAATGCTTGCAGAATATTTTGGGATATTAATATACATATTAAAAAGATTAATTAAAGTATTTTTCTTATCTTTATTTTTTAATGATTGAATTACTCCATCCATTGATAATGAAAATGTATTTATAAGTTCATTTGATATACCTTGTTTTTGTAAATCTAAATTAATTACAGGCCAAGTCGAGTATATCTTTTCAATTAAAAAAGAAATATTTTCCCAATCAACTTCATCATAATTTACATTTAAAATAGAGCTTGGTACTAATTCAGATAATGTTTCTGAGCTTGCTTTATTTTCAGAACTATTGTTTCCTTGATTTTTTGATTGTGAGTCTTGACTTGACGAATTATCTTCCGAATTTTGACTAGAAGAATCACTTTGACTTTGAGAAGATTCTTGAGACTGTTTATTTGAACTCTCAGAAGAAGATTTATTTTCTTCTGATTCATTTATTTTTTTATTATAAACTTTATATTTTATAACAGTTATATTATTCATTTTATTCATTAATTCAATTATATTAGAATCAAGATAAGATATTTCTTCTGATATTTTTTCTTTTAGATTTTTATCACTAGTTTGTGCATTTACACTAGATATTCTAATGCATATTAATGTAATTGCAAGTATTATACAAACTATCCCTAAAATAAAAGCAATATATTTTCCAATTTCTTTTTTCATTAAATCCTCCAAGATATTTTTTATTTATTATTACAAATTTTGTTAATGTTTATTCTATAAATAAAATTAAATTGAAGAATTTTAAGATAATTTTTTATTATTTAATCATTTTCGTATTTTAATTCTCTTGTCATTAATTGTTTTACTGCTTCTTGAGGAGAAAGATTATTATTTAAAACATCATATGCAGCATTTACTATTGGCATATCAACATCATATTTTTCAAGTAGTTTTTTTGCCACTTCAATATTATCAATGCTTTCAATTGTCATTCCAATTTGTTCTTGTATTTCTCTCTTATTTAATCCTTTTCCAGCTAATCTTCCTGCTCTTCTATTTCTAGATTCATCACTAGAACAAGTTAAAATTAAGTCTCCAATTCCTGATAATCCATAAAAAGTTGAAACATCTGCACCCATTTTTGAACCTAATCTAGTAATTTCAGCTAATCCTCTAGTAATCAATGCTGATAAAGCATTTGTACCAAGATTAAGTTCAGCAGTAATTCCTGCACAAAAAGCAATTATATTTTTAAATGCTCCTCCAAGCTCAACACCAATTACATCATTTGATTTGTAAACTCTCATATATTCATTAGAAAAAATTTCTGGTATTTCCTCTAATATTTTTTTATCTTTTGATGCTAAAATTATTGCTGTTGGAATATGATTTATTACCTCTGATGCATAAGATGGTCCAGATAATACAGCAATTCTTGCATCACTTTTTTCACTAAGTATTACTTCATCTAAAGTTTGTAGTGTATCATTTTCAATACCTTTAGAACATATAATTATTGGTTTATCTAAAACATATTCTTTATATGAATTAAAAACAGTTCGTGTAAATTTTGAAGGAGTTACATGTAATATAAAATCACTATTAGTTACTACTTCTTTAATATCTGTAGAGCAATAAACATTTTCGTTTATTTTCATGTCAGGCATAAATTTACATATATGTTTATTATTAATATAATCTTTTTCTTCTTCAGTAAATGACCAAATTTTTATTTTATTTCCTTTTTCTCCTAGATGATTTCCTAATGCTACTCCCCAACTTCCGCTTCCAATTATTGCTATCTCTTTACTCATTAGTTATATTTCCTTATATATTAAATTTAGGTTTTTAATTAAGGTAATACCTATAAACCTTTATTTTTTCTTAAAAGATAATTTATTTTCTGTTCCATCAGCTAATCTTTTAATATTTTCTCTATGATTAAATATAACAAATGCTGCAAGTAATATTCCAAAAATTATATATGCAAAATGTGCTTCATTACCACCTATAATATAATGAACATCTGTAAACATACATAATATTGGAAATAAAATTGCTGCTGCAATTGAACCTAATGATACCATTCTTGAAAGTGCCATTAAAATAAGAGCAAACACTAAACAAATTAATCCAATTTCCCAGTTTACCATTAAAATTACACCTAAAGCTGTAGCAACACCTTTTCCACCTTTAAATTTAAAAAATATTGGATATGTATGACCAATTACTACAAATACCCCAGCAATTTGTACTAAAATTGCTCTTGTTTTAGCATCACCTTCTATCATTTGTCCAACAAGTAATGCTAACAATATTGCTACAACTCCCTTTAATATATCACATATTAATGTAAGTATAGCAGGCAATTTGCCAGCTGTTCTTAGCACATTTGTTGTTCCTGCATTACCGCTTCCTTTTTCTCTTACATCAAATCCTGCCATTTTTTTTGTAAAAATTACTGAAAAACTTATACTTCCAATTAAATAAGCAACTATAGCTACTACAAAATAATTAATCATCTTCTTTTTCCTTCCTTTCTCTAACTAACATCCTAATTGGTGTTCCTTTAAAATTATATTCTTGCCTTAACTTATTTACTAAATATCTTTCGTATGAAAAATGAAATAATTTTTTACTATTTACGAAAACTGCAAATGTAGGTGGTTTTGTACTTACTTGTGTAATATAGTAAATTTTAAGTCTTTTTCCTTTATCAGTTGGAGGTTGAACTATTGCAACTGCCTCCTCTAACAAACTATTCAAACTTGAAGTAGGAATTCTAACTGAATTATTGTTTGAAACAACATTTATTAGTTCAAAAATTTTTTCAACTCTTTGACCAGTCTTTGCAGATATAAAAATAATTGGTGCATATAACAAATATGATAATTTATTATAAACGTTTTTAGTATATTCTTCTAGAGTACCATTTTCTTTATTATAAGAATCCCATTTATTAATTGCAATTATTATACCTTTTCCAGCTTCATGTGCTTCACCTGCAATCTTAGTATCTTGCTCTGTTACTCCATCATTTGCATCTATTAGTAATATACATACATCTGACCTTTGAATTGCTAAATTAGTTCTAAGAATACTATATTTTTCAATATCCTCTTCAATTTTACTATGTTTACGTAATCCAGCTGTATCAATAAAAGTATATTTGCCATATTTATTTTCAAAATCTGTATCAATTGCATCTCTTGTTGTACCAGCAATATTGCTTACAATAAGTCTATTTTCTCCTAGTATATTATTAATAAGTGAAGACTTCCCAACATTAGGTTTTCCAATTATAGCAACTTTAATTTTATCATCATCATTATTTTGGTTATCATCATCAGGAAGTTTATCATAAATAATATCTAATATATCTCCTATTCCCTTTGCATTTGCAGATGATATAGGATAAGGTTGTCCTAATCCTAAATTATAAAATTCATAAATATCATTTTCTAATTTTTTGAAGTCATCAACTTTATTACATACTAAAATAATTTCTTTTTTAGCTTTTTTTAGCATCAAAGCAATTTCTTTATCTGCTGAAGTTACACCAGTTTTTACATCTGTCATAAAAATTATTAAATCAGCAAGATCTATTGCTATTTCTGCTTGCATTAGCATTTGAGATGCTATAACATCATTACTTTTTTCTTCAATTCCTCCTGTATCAATTATTGTAAATTTTTTGCCTCTCCAGTTTGTTTCACCATAAATTCTATCCCTCGTCATTCCAGGTGTATCTCCAACTATCGCTTTTCTTTCTCCAACAAGGTAATTGAAAAAAGTAGATTTTCCTACATTAGGTTTTCCAATAATCGCTACTGTTTTTTTCGCCATTCTTTTCACCTCTATATTTAAATACAAACATATTTTACTACAATAATCATTCTTTTTCAATCCTTGTAGTAAAAAGTTGATTTTTTAATACTTTAAATTTTTTTATTACATATAATAATAAAGAAATTATTACACTACCTAAACTAATTATTGCTGATGTTTTCATTGCTATACTACCAGTATATGAAACTTCAACACTACATAATTTATCACTATTTATAGAAATTTGAACAAATCCATTTTCTGATTCTGTTGTTTGTATGCTTTTACCATCTACCTTTACAGTATAACCTATATAATAAATATAAGGAAGTTCTATTATGCCTGTTCCTTTTGCTTTAAATGTTAAATTTAATCTATCTTTTTTATAATCGCTTATTTCAACATTGTCACCTGAAATTGCAATTGGTATATCTTCCCTAGTTGCTATATAATTTTTATTTTCAAATGCTTTATTTGGTAAATATTCAAAACTTGCACATCCTGCATGAATTCTTCCTGTATTTTCTTTTACTGGAATTCCTTGTATTAAACGTGATTCGTCAATATAACTTTTATCAAAATTAATATTTTTTGTTATAGGTATAATTAAATCAAACATTGCTAAAACAAATATAATTAATATTGGTAAATTAAACTTTTTAATACATATTCCAATATTTATACATGCAATAGTAGTTAAGAAAAATGTACTAAATTCTAGCATTCTAAAAGAAAATTGCATCATTTTAAATATCATTGGAAATCTCTCAAATGGTATAAAACTTAATGTTAAAATAACAGATAAAATTCCAGATATTAAGAAAAAGTAATAACTTTTTTTATTTTCTATTTTATTATTTTTAATCATAATAAAAGTTAATATAATACCAAATATTACTGGTAATCCAATAAAATATGCCATTCTATTATCTTCAATAAAAAATAGTTCATTAAATTTTACCTTAGCATCTAATAAAACTTTTTCTATTATCATATGTGAAGAATTAAATACTTCATAATTTGTAATTAATTTACTCTCTAGTAAAGGTATTAAATAAAATGATGTAATTAATAGTGCCACTACAATATTTTTTATAATAATTAAAATCATGTCTTTATTACTTTTAAAATCATGCCAATTTATATTAACAAGAATATAAACTATGCAAAATATTGCTGTATAAAAACTTATTAAAGTATGACTTAAAATTATTCCTATTGTTCCAAATGCTAGAATATATTTTTTTTCGTTTAAATTTACTATAGAATATAATCCATTAAAAATAATTGGTATAAAAACAAACGATGTGAGTTCTGCTATTGCAACTCTAATATACATATCATTCAATCTATATGGAGCAAATATATAAAAAGTAGCTCCTAAAATCGAAATAAATTCTTTTGAATTTTGTTTCATATCTTTATTTTTTAATATCTTTTTTAAAAAGAAGTACATTGCATATCCAGATAGAATTGAAAGAAAAAACATAAATATTCTTAAACAGTTTTCAAAACTAAATCCAAATAATCTAAAGATTAATGGTGTATATGCAGTAAGTGGACTATAAAATAAATTCCAAGAATATCCGAAACCATTGCATAAGTTTTGCATTATAACAGGAAAGATTGTAGTGCCTTCTTTTAATTCTCTTGCTGTTTCAATCAATCTTACAACATGTTGAATACCATCATCATACTGGATATTAAATTTAATTAAAGGTAGTGATACTGCAATTGATGATAACATTATAAAAATAAATGCAGTTAAATTTTTTTTATAATTTTTCAAAATTTTCTCCTATTTCTTATATTTAATAATAATATAAATTATTAAGATAATTAGTGTTGATCCAGATATTAAATATCCTAATTTATCTAGTAATGTACCTGTATATTTTACTACTACTTTTCCTTCTTCACTAAGATTAATGCATAGAAAACCTTTTTCAGATTCAAATGTTTTGATTTTTTTATTGTTTATAGTTACTGTATAACCATTATAATATATATATGGTAGTTCTAATTCTACTTTACTTTGAACATTATCTATTTCAAATTCCATATTTAAACCATCTTTTATTTCATTTGTTATATTTGCTGTGCCATAATTTAAGTATACTCTATCTTCCCTATTTTCTATATAGCTTATATTATTTATTGCATTTATAGGTAAATATTCTCTATTAATGTTATATGGACCAATTTTTTCTCTTTGTATTATTGTATTTTCAAATTCTATATCTTTTTGCAATGAATCATGATTAAAATATCTATATGTTACAAAAAAACTACATATAAATGAAAAAATAATTATTAGATTTGCTAATATAACTTTTTTATCATTTATCATATTTGAAATACATATAATATTTTCTGCACATATATAAGATATAAAAAATATAAAAAATCCTTCTAATCTCCAAGCAAATTGTGTTATTGTAAGAATACTTGGCATAATAATCCATGGAAAATATTTAGTACACATCCACAATGAAATTATGCTGAATATTAAAAAAATTATATATGTTTCATTTTTCTTTTGCTTTTTTATACAAAATGGAGTAAGTAATAAACTAAAAATTATTACTATTCCCAAAGAAAATACAATTTCTTGTGTTCCAAATTCTGATGCAAGAAAATCTTTTAGTTGCAATCCAGTTTGCTGTACTTTTTCTCCTGTTGCTCCCATTTCTTCACTATTAAATATAGTATAATTTCCATTAAATTTATGTTCTAGAAGCGGAAATAAATAAAAACATGTTAATAATAAAATAATTAAAAAATCAACAGATAGTTTCTTTAGAACTTCTTTATTTATCACTTTAGAATAATTTATTAATAAATATACTAAACTAAATACAATTACATAAATTGTTGTTATTGTATGAGAAAGAATTAAACCAACCGCACCAATTATTATTAAATAGTGTTTATTTTTATTCTCATATAATAATTCATACATTCCTTGAAAAACAAGTGGAATAAATATAAAAGAGCAATATTCTCCCACAGCATCTCTTGAATAAATATCTGTTATTCTATATGGTGCCGATATATATATTAATGAACCTATTAAAGATAATAGTTTTTTCTTTGAAATTTTAAATAAAAAATTATATTGTGTAATCCCTGAAAGAAAAACTGTTAAAAAAGTAAAAATTTTAAGACCAGTTATTGAAGAATTATTAAAAAATGAAAATATAATTGGAATATATGTTGTAATTGGACCATAAAAAATATTTAAAGCATACCCAAATCCTAACATATGTTTAGAACTAATAAAACTTGGAAATATTCCCTCTAATAAAACTTCTTTAATTGATACAATTCTTCCAATATGAATTCTTGCCTCATTATATTCAGATAAATTCATTGTAAAAAAAATAATTGATATCGTTAATGAAGATAATAAAATTATTATGTATGGTATAAATTTATTTTTCTTAAGTTTCTCTAACATATTTGTTCCTTTCAATTTATAAATTAAAAAAATGAACTGAAATTATAAATAAAATCAGCTCATTTAGTCATTTTCAGTTTCTTCAATTGTATTCTTTCGGTTAGAAAAGTAATCAATAGTTGATTGTAATTCATTTTGAAGTGAATTTCTCATTACTAATTTTGATACTATGTTAAATAAACAAGCTACAATTAAAATAAAGAAAAGTATTTTTTTCCATAGTTTTCCCATTTATTTTCCCTCTTTCTATAATAATAATTATATTTAATTTATAAAGTTTTGTCAATATAATTTTTCTATTTATATGCATATTAATTTATCTTTTGGTAAAAAATAATTTAAGGTGATTATATGAAAAATAAGGAAATAATTTTAACGATATTAATTGCAATTATTTGTATAATTATAATTGCTTTAATAATAAACAAAAACATAAATTTATCAAGTAAAAATGATAATCAAAGTAATTTAATTAATTCTATTCGAGAAGTAAATATTATACAAACAAATGAATATTTAGAAGATAATAAAGAAACAGAATTATCAGTATTTTCTACTCCTTTATCTGGTGATGAAAATAGAATTAATAATATATCTTTAAGTTGTAATACAATTAATGGAACAAAATTAAAAAATGGAGAAACATTTTCTTTTAATGATATTATTGGGCAACCAACAGCAGATAAAGGATATAAAGAAGCAGATGTAATAATTGATACTACATTAACTAAAGGACTTGGTGGTGGTAATTGTCAAGTAAGTACTACACTTTATAATGCTTGTTTAACAGTAGATGGAATTGAAGTAATAGAAAGACATCCTCATAAAAGAAAAGTAACTTATGTTGAAGAAGGAAAAGATGCATCTGTATCTTATGGAACACTCGATTTAAAATTTACTAATAATACTGGAAAAGATATCATTATTTATATGAATACTGATAATCAAAATGTAACAGCTAGGATTGTTGAATCCTAGCTGTTTTTTATATTTATTATTCTACTCTAAATAAACTAAACCAATTTGTAAAAATTTTTTTACTCATTGTTCCAAACCCATATTTTTCAATATATTCATTTGCAACTAAATCTACAATTCCTAAAATTTCTCCATTACTTATAAATTTAACTTCACCTAATTTTGTTCCGAATATTTATTGGTGCAGATATATTATCATAAATTTCAATACTTTGCTCAATATTTTGTGAATTACTTTTTTGAAGTATTAATCCAAAATTATCACTAAATACTGCCTCTGTTTTATTTTTTAAACCTTTTCCAATACTTGCTGTTCCAACACTTTTATTTTTAACTGCAAGTGATTGATATTGATAATTTGAAAACCCATAATCTAATAATTTCCTTGCTTCTTCAAATCTAACTTGAGTTGTTTCTGCTTTCATAATTACTGCAATTAATGATAAATTATTGCGTGTTGCACTTGCAGATAAATTAAATAATGCTACTGATGTTGAACCTGTTTTAAGCCCTGTACACCCCTCATAGTTTCTTACTAATTTATTTGTATTTACTAATTGTGATTTTCCATCTCTTAATGAATCCATATATATAGTAGTATAATTAGTTATGTTAGGATATTTTGTAAGAAGTTCTTTTGACATTAATGCTATATCATATGGAGATGTAACATGACCATCTTCATCAATTCCATGACAATTTTTAAATGTTGTATCACTCATTCCTAATGCTTTTGCTTTTTCATTCATTTTTGCAACAAATGCTTCTTCTGATCCTTCCAAATATTCTGCCATTGCAACAGTACAATCATTTGCCGAAACAACACAAATTGCTTTAAGCATTTCATCAACTGTTAATTGTTCTGTTGTATCTAACCAAATTTGTGAACCACCCATATTTGATGCATTTTCACTACACGGAATTTTATCTGTTAGACTTATTTTTCCTGAATCTAATGCCTCCATAATTAATAAAACTGTCATAATCTTTGTAACAGATGCTGGTCTTAATTTTTCATGCATATTATAATCATATAAAACTTCTCCAGAATTTTGTTCTATTAGTATTGCTCCACCACAGCTTAAATTAAGAGGATTATTTTGAATTGTATTACTTGTTTCAATTAATTTATTGTTTGATTGTTTAGACTGATTCAATGCAGCAGTAAGTAAACTATCAGATACATTTGTTTCTATACTATTTGTAACATTATTATTAACTTTTTTCGATTTTTCTAAGGCAGCAGCTAGCATTTCATCAGATACGTTTGGATCAACTGATGTATCAAATATTTCATTTTCTGCTATACTATTACTTGATACTTCTGCCCATACTAAAATGTCATCATTTGCCATACAAATATATATACTAGAAAACAAAATAACTAAAACTAAATTTATAATAAAAAAACTTTTCTTCATAACATTCCTCCAATTATTAAATATTATGACTTATTATTATAAATATGATTTTTTTATTTTAATTTTATAAAAAAATTAATATTTTATAATATTTAGTAAATAATAATATAAAATTTTTTTTAGGAGATAAATATATGGAAAGTCAAAATTTAAATGTTTTAGATGAAATTAATAAGGGAGCTACAATGGGAATGGATGCTATTTCAATAGTATTAGAAAAAGTTACTGATCCTGATTTTAAAAACGTTTTAGATACTGAATATAATAAATATAAAGATATTTCAAGGAGAGTAAATGAAGTTTATGATAATTATAGTGAAAAAGAACCTCATGAAACAAATGCTATGAACAAAGTGATGACTTGGTACGGTGTTCAAATGAAAACCATAAATGATGATACTACTTCTAAATTGTCAGAATTACTTATGCAAGGAACAAATATGGGTATTATTGAAGGAAGACGTTTAATAAATCAAAAAGAAAATGATATTGCACCAGATGTAAAGAGTATTCTTCAAGATTTTGTTGTTATGCAAGAAGACAGTGTTGAAACATTAAAAAAATATTTATAATTTAAAATTAAACAATATATATAATTCTGTTATTTGAGAAATATTTATTTAGGTTTTTTCTAAAAAATATTTCTCCTTCTTTTCTTATTTCATTTTTATACCAATATTTTCCTCTGCCTCTCCCTGTCATTAATTTTTTATCATACAAGTTTATTGCATTAGGATATGCTTCTTCATTAATTTTAGTATGAACATAACTATAGGTCATGAATATTATTTCAAAAAATAAATCTTTTTTTACATTTTGAGAAAGCTTAGCATTTAAATATTTTATTAGTTCTAAATACTTTTCCTCCCAATTTTCTAAAAATATAACTGGCGCAATTAATATTCCTACTTTATAACCAGCCTCTTTTAATTTATTAATTGCATTTATTCTATCATATAAATTCGACGTACCAAATTCAACTTTTTTTATTATTTCTTCTGGATTAACGCTAACTCTTACAATTATTTTTCCTTTATGATCAAGTGGAAGAATACTATCAACCATATCAAATTTAGTAGGAAATGTTAAATATCCTTTTTGTGTATTTTTAAA